>DASZLW010000237.1:0-15581 GCA_035552175.1 Gaiellaceae bacterium
CCGCGCCCAGCGCCGGCAGGATCATCGTGAACCTCGACCACCACTGATAGGGCTGTGTGAGGAACGCAGCGACCACCGGGAGCACGAGCAGGAACAGGATGTCGCGACGGCGCCGACCCGTGAAGACGACGAAGGCCGCGAGCGAGGGCAGCATCAGCCAGGGCCAGATGATCCCGAAGCCGCCGATCCGCTCCTCGTACTCGTAGAAGCCGCTGCCGCCGCGAAGCGGAGTGGCGTCGTGGAGCCAGGAGCGCACGACACGCACCCAGTTCGACTCGTCGTGGTACTGCGAGGGGTTGCTGAGGACGTTCGCGAGCCGCCAGGGCCCGTGCGCGAGCACGACCGGCCCGACCTGGAACTGGAACGGATAGATCGGGTTTCCATGGTCGATGATGTTGCGTCCGTACCAGTAGCCGCCCGTGACGACGAGCGCCGCGAGGAAGCCCGCGAGGCCGCCCACCGCGACGCGCCGGCCGATCAGCCCCCGGAAGCGGAGATAGCCGAGGTAGGCGGCCAGGACGACGAGCAGGATGCCGGAGTAGGGGATTCCGAGCCCCTTGGCGCCGAGCGCGATCCCGGTCGTGAGGCCGGCGAGAACCAGGTACGCCGGGCGAGCCGTCTGCGACAGCGCGAAGCGCGAGACGAAGAAGAGACCGCAGACGAAGCTCGAGGCGAACACGATGTCGACGTAGTTCGTCGATGACTGCTCGAGGATGACGGGCGTGAGGAAGTACAGCGATCCGGCGACTGCCGAGCCCGCACGCGAGATGCCGACCGTGCGCGCGATTCCCGTGACCGCGAGTGCGCCGAGAGCCGCAAACCCGATCTGGACGCTGTCGACCAGGGAGTCGTTCCCGAGCAGCAGCCCGGGCCAGACGAACGAGAGCTCTCCGTTCAGAGGGTAGTGGGCGCAGCAGAGGCTGACGGGATTGACGATCAGCCTGCCGTGCTGGATCCATTCGGCGGTCGTCGTGAGGTGGTAGCTGAGCGCATCCCACGCATACGGCGGCAGCACGGCCGCCACGAACGTCCGCCACACGAGCTCGGCCAGCGCCAGGACGGCGATGGCCGTGGCCCAGGGGCTCTGCCGGGCAATCGTCCTTGGATCCGGGAGGCGTGGAAGGCGATAGACCCCGGCGACCAGATCGCGTTTGCCGTACACCACCGCGGCCAGCGCGATCGCCGCGTTCCCCGCCACTAGAGGCCCGGGACGGAGGTGGGCGCCGAAGCCGCCGCAGGCAAACAGCGTCAGCTCGACCTGGCTCGCGGCCACGACGCCGAAGGCGACGCCCCGGTCGATCCAGCCGGGGAGGCGAAGCCTGGCGACGATCGCCGAAGCCGAGATGACGACCAGCAGGCTGCCCAGTGCGAACGTGAACGGTCCGGCCGGCACGGGCTATGTCTCTCCCAGCACCGGGTGTGTCCGTTTCACGGACTCGATCCACCTCGACCGGTCGTCCGGCACCCGGCGTCCGGAGCCGAGCGCCGTGAGCACCGGGCACTTGCGACCGAGGCGGTATCGGGCCCACGAGAGGCGTTGGCGGGGATCGCGCAGAGCGCATGAGAGGTGGAAGAGCTCGAGCTCGAGCGCCGCGCGCGAGCTCGTATTCCCCTTCTCGAGCTCGCGCAGGACGCGCGGGAGGAGCCATCCGAGCGGGCCGAGCTCCGCGGCGAGCGCCTGTGCTCCTTCGGGATCGGAGGCGACGAGGGACTCGATCTCGCGGCGGTCGTCGTCCCGGAGGAGCGACGCGCGGCGACGGCGCGCGCGGGACAGCAGGACGAGCAGTGCGCGCGCGCCCGGGCGCACGACCCTGAAGCCGCGGTCGTCGAGCTCCGTCATCCGCGTCAACGTCTCGGCGCCGGCCACGCCTGCGGCGCGCTCGTGGAGATCGATCTGGACGAGGGCTGAGCCTGCGCAGACGACGTCGACCTGCGTGGCGGGAAGGTGACGGCAGACGATCGTCGGGCCCAGCCGTTCCGCCCGGGCCCACTCGGCGACCGCGGCTGTCAGCGTGGGCCACGCCGAGCGCGGCGCGACCGCGTCGATGTCGCCGGCGCCGGTCACGGCCCGCTCGACGCTCTTCCACACGGCCCACGCCGGGTCGGCGAGCGTGAGTCGCGTCATCAAGCGGGTCAGCGACGAGGAACCAGGCTCGGCGGCCCCCCCGATCACCGCAGCAACGGTTCCAGGGCTCGCCACGCGCCTTCCCGGTCGTGACCGAGATGGAGCCGCCAGACTCGCGCCTGGGCGAGCACCGCGCGGCAGCAGAGCAGGCGGTTGGCCGCGCGCCGCGAGGCCGTGGCCGCAGCAGGCGCCTGTCTCTCGTCGGGCTCCCGCTGTTCCTTGGCGGCGTCGCGCGCGCCGCCGGGCCGAGCCAGGAATCGCAAGGCGTCGCCGACCGAGAAGCCGAGCACCGCCTGGCGGAGAAGCGGCCCGGCGGCGTCGCGCCGCGGCGCCGGCTCGAGCCACGACCGCCGTCCGAGCGACCGCGATCCGAGGACGACGTGCCGCAGCGCGGTGGGCGTGGCGGCGATCCGGTCGGCGAAGGCGTCCAGCTCGAGCAGGAGGGGATCGGTCAAGCGGCCGTCGATGCGGCGAAGGAACTCGTCGGGCACATCTGGGGTCTCACGCGCGTTCGTCCTGATCCAGAGCGGAAATGGAAAGGGGTGCAGCGACCCGTTGCGATCGAGGAGCGGGCTTCCCTCCGAGTACAGCGTCACGCCGTCCGCCTGAAGCGCTCGCAGCGCGAGCGTCGTCTTGCCGCCACCGGGCGGGAGGAGCACGGCGACACCTCCTTGGGCGCCGCCGAGCCCGAGGGAGAACAGCCTCGACAGGCCGACGGAATCGAGGTGGTCGCATGCCCGGGCCAGGATGAAGTCGAATGCGGCCCTACGTGCAGCAGAGGCGCCGACGCCCTCGACGACCATGCGCCTGCCACCCCCCTCGACCGTCGAGGCGGCGGCTTCGAGATGGTCGACGACGGTACGTCCGTTCAGGCGGTACACGGCGTACTGCTCGGTCACATATTCGGCGTCGGTCTCGCCGAAGGCATCCCAGTCGAGCTCGCGCTGCTCGAGCTCGACCTCGACCGTGGCACGGGAATCCCCGGCGGCTGCCCGGAACCATCCGAAATCACGGTCGAGCGCCTCGATCGCCTCCGACCAGCCGCCGCTCACCCCGGCGGTCAGACCGTAGACATCGAAGTGCGCACGGTAACGAGACGCGCTGACCATTCGCGAAGCGTACGCAAGCAACGCGCCGGAAACACCGATCGGAGATCGCCCCGGATTGCTTCTATCCTGAGCAGGTGACGGAACGAGAGCTTTCCGAGCGCCCTGCGATCGCGGGCGGCGGCCTCGCCTGGCAGCGACGCCTGCCCCCCTGGGTCGACGTGCTGCTCGCGCTGACGCGATCGGACATCCGGATCCGCTACGGGCGGGGTCACCTCCGGTTCCTCCGCTGGCAGCTCGAGGCATTCGCCCTCGTCGGTGTCTACCTGGTGTTCGTCGTGGTGATCCTGAAGCGCCCCGGCCATGCGACGGGGCTCAGCCTCGCGTGTGCGGTGGTCCCGTTCCAGCTCATCATGATGAGCGTCACGAACGCACTCAGCGCGATCACCGCGAGACGGTCGATCCTGCTGAACATGGCGTTCCAGCGAACGCTGATCCCGGCCGCGGCCGTCCTCACCGAGACGATCGCGTTCGCGGCGAGCTTCACCGTGTTCGCCATGATGATGGGCATCTACAGGGTCGCGCCCACGCCGGAGCTCGTCTGGCTCCCGGTCGTTCTCGTGGAGAACATCGCGATCGCCCTCGCATTCGTGTATCCGATGGCGCTTTTCGGGGTCTGGTTCCGAGAGTCGCGCCCGCTGGCGATCAGCGTCGTCCGGACGATGTTCTTCCTCGCGCCGAGCCTCGTCGCGCCCGCGACGACCTCCGGAACCGCCTATCGACTGCTCCAGCTGAACCCGCTCACCGGGCTCTTCGAGGCGTACCGCGCGATCTTCCTGGACGGCCGTCCCCCGACAGCCTGGTCCGTCCTCTACCCGCTCGCATTCGCGGCCTCCCTCGCCGCGATCTCGATTCCGGTCTACCGCCGCGAGGAGCACCAGTTCGCCAAGGTGGTCGAATGAGCGCGTCCATCGTCGCCTCCGAGGCCGGCGTGCACTTCCTCTTCGATCACGAGCATCGGCTGATCACGCCCATGCTGGCCCGGATCCGGCGGACGGGCTCCGACGCGTGGGGATTGCGCGACGTGACGTTCTCGATCGGGCCGGGCGAGAGCGTCGCCCTGCTCGGGCGAAGCGGCTCGGGCAAGACGACGCTCCTACGGCTGATCGCCGGCATCCTCAGGCCGGACCATGGCTCGATCGAGGTGAGTGGGCGGATCGCAGCGCTCCTCTCGATCGAGGCGGGCCTGATGTCGGCGCTCACGGGTCGCGAGAACTCGATGCTGCTCGCAAGCCTCGCCGGGGTTCCACGGGCAGAGCTGCGCGACTCGGTCGCTCGCGTCGAGGCGGCGTCAGCCCTCGGCGACTACTTCGATCGTCCTGTTGCGAGCTACTCCCAGGGGATGCGCGCCCGCGTGTCCCTGGCCGTCGGAGGGCAGATCGATCCGCAGATCCTCCTGCTCGACGAGGTCCACGAGGCGCTCGACCACGACTTCCGCCGGGTCCTCGAGGATCGGGCCGTGGCTGTGCTCGCGAACGGCGGGATCGTGGTTGCCGCCGGGCACGACCACGGAATGCTCGCGAGGCTGTGCGGGAGGGCGATCTGGCTCGAGGACGGAGTCGTCCAGGCGGACGGAGAGCTCGAGGACACCCGACGTGCCTACCGAGCGGTGCGCTCGCGGGCTCCGACGCCCTGAGAGACGCCGTACACTTGCCGCGTGCCGACGCTGACGGCGATCGTACCGGCGACCGACCGTCCAGCGACTCTCGGGCGATGCCTTTCGGCGATCCGGGCGGCACTCGAGCCGCCGGAGGAGATCGTGGTCATCGAGGAGCCGCCCGGCGGGCCGGCCGCCGCTCGCAACGAAGGTGCCCGGCGCGCGGGCGGGGAGGTGCTCGTGTTCGTGGACTCGGACGTGGAGGTCCACGACGACGCGTTCGTGCGGATCCGGCGCGCGTTCGACGCCGATCCCGAGCTCACGGCGCTCTTCGGTGCCTACGACGACGACCCGGCCGAGCGCGATCCCGTCTCCTCGTTTCGCAATCTCCTCCACCACCACGTCCATACCCTCGGCAAGGGCCCTGCGACGACGTTCTGGGCCGGCCTCGGAGCGGTCCGGCGTGAGGAGTTCTTCACGGCCGGCGGGTTCGACGCCGCCCGCTACCCGTGGCCGTCGATCGAGGACATCGAGCTCGGCGCCCGTCTGACCGAACGCGACGGCCGGATCGTCCTCGACCCGGCGGTTTCCGGAAAGCATCTGAAGCGATGGACGCTCCTCGGCTACCTGCGAACGGATCTTCTCCGGCGTGGGATCCCCTGGGTCGAGCTACTGCTCGAGACTCGCTCGAGCACGACCGCCCTCAACCTGGGCTGGCCGCACCGGTTGAGTAGCCTGCTCAGCGTGGCGGCGATCGTCGCGTCCCTCCAGGGCAGGCCCCGCGGTGCGATTGTCGCCACCTCCGGCCTGGTCGCGCTGAACGGGTCCTTCTATGCCCTCGTGTGGAGGCGGCGCGGCCCCGCGACGGCGCTGGCGGCGGTACCGCTGCACGCGCTCCACCATGCCGCGGGCGCGCTCGCGGCCCCGCTCGGCGTCGGCGCGCACATGCTTCGCCGCCGGCGCCGGAGATAATCCGGCTCGCGGGCGCTCACCGCCGGGGCGGCGCGACGACGAGCTCCGCATAGAGCGCTTCGTACGCGGCGACCGTGACCCCCCACCCGAGATTCACCTCGGCCCATTCGCGGGCCGCGCGTCCGAGCTCGACCCGGCGGCGCTCGTCCCCCAGGAGGAGCGAGACGGCGTCGGCGAACGCGCCGTCCCCGTCGGCGCGAAGATAATCCCGGCCGTCCGTGAGGGCGATGCCCTCGACCGCGCGGGTCGAGGCAACGAGCGCCTTGCCGTGAGCGAGCGCTTCCAGCACCTTCACTCGGATCCCACCGCCGGTGTGGAGGGGAGCCACCACGACGGCAGCACGGTCGAGATACGGGGTCACATCGGGCACACGCCCGGTGACCGTGACCCCCGGCCACGACCCGGCTTGCAGCCAGGCCGGAGCGCGGTCGCCGATCAACTCGAGGCGCGAGTCGGGATGGCGGGCGAGCACGGCGGGGAAGATGGTGTCGACGAGCCTTCTGGCCGCGCCGATGTTCGGTGGATGGATGAAGTTGCCCACGAAGACGATCGTCGGCGGGTCGGCTCCTGCCGCATCGAGCGGCTCGGCCGGCAGGGAGGTGGTGAGCGGGATCACGCGAAGCCGGTCATGGCGGGCGAGCTGACCGAGTACGGCGCGATCGCGTTCGCTGAACGCCACGACCGCGTCGGCGCTCCGAAGCACGCGGCGCTCGAAGCGCTTCCAGGCGAATGCGTCCGCCACCATCAGCGGGCGGACGGCCCAGCGCGCGCCGCGGGCGATCTCGGCTCCGGCCGCTGCGCCGGGCTCGTGCTCGGTCAGGACGGCCGGAATCCGCCGAGCCGGAGGGCCGACCGGCAGGTACTGGCCCATGACGTGAAACTCTGCCTGCACGACGTCGGGCCGCCATGACGCGGCGAGCTCTGCGATCCGGCGCGCGAGCTCGTCGCTCCACGTGTCCGCGACCCACATCGGCCGGCCGGAAGCAAGCGCGCCCGCAAGGCGCGCGCGGCGAGACCACCGCTCGAGCCCGGTCCGTCCGACGCCCCGCTGCACGAATTCCTCCACGACGTCGCAGCGAGCCGCCAGAGCCTCGTCGGTTGGAGGATCGTCCGGGGCCCGGAGGCAGAGCAGGGCCAGACGATGACGACGGGAAAGCGGTTCGATGAGCTGGGCAAGCGAGCGGCCCCCGCCATGGGGTGCGTCGAGCCGAGGCGCGAACGGGAGCAGGAAGAGCAGCCGCAGACCACCGCCCTCGTCCCTGCGGCTCACCGATCCACCGTCTCCGAAGCAAGCCGGCGGAGGATGGCCAGGAACCCCCGCGGAGTGCCGTCGCCCTGCTCGTTCGCCGCATGACGCAGCCAGGTCGCGTGCAGGCAGAGCTGCGCGAGCGCGTCGTCGAGGTCGAGCGCTGCGCAGATCCGCCCCGTGAGCTGTTCGACCTGTGCGGCCACCGGCCCCGACCCGAAGACGCGCTCGTAGGCGATCGCCCGGTCTCGGTAGCGTCCCGTCGCAGCGGCCGCGTCCACCGCGGCATAGGCGAGGTCGCAGAGCGGGAGGTCACCTGCCCGCGCGCATTCCCAGTCGACGATCCCGAGCCTGTCGCCGTCGACAAGCACGTTGAACATCGTCAGGTCGTTGTGCGCGGCGACGAAGGCACAACGCGCGCCGGTGAGCTCGACGCACCGGCCCTGGAGCCACTCCACGTAGCGAGGGTCGAGCACGCCTGCGACCCTGGTGAGCGGGTCCCGCACCAGACGGTCGAGGTCGGCGGGCTCGAGGACGCGGTACTCGCAAGTCTCGCGATGCCAGCGCTCGAGCCAGGCACCGAGTCGATCGAGCAGCTTGGGAAGCTCGCGCGGGCGGTTGCCGAGGACGCCCGCGGCCGTCCGTCCCCCGAGCGCCGTCTCGACCAGGATCGCGCGATCGTCGAGGAGGCTCGTCGAGAGCGGCTCGGGGACGTTCGCGCCCGCGGCACGGGCGGCGGGCCCGAGCTGCTCGAGGGCGAGCCTCTCGACCGCCTGGTCGCGCGCCCGGCCGGCGAGCCCGATCTTGAGGATCGACGCTTTGGCGCCGTCGCGGGCCGTGCGCACGACGACGATTCGATCCTCGGGCTTCCGACCGCGACGGATGAGACAAGCAAGCGCCGGGGCTTCCGCTTCGGGCTCGAGCCGCAGCGCCCAATCGCCGAGCCGCCGGCTGCTCGACGGCCGAGCGACGAGCGCGACCGCGGGCAGGAGCGATCCGAGCGCGCTCGGTGCCAGCTCGAGGGCGCGCGCGCGTCGGGGCCACACCGGGCTGACGTGGCGGAAACCGCCCGCCGAGGCCGGGGCCACCGGCACCAGGTAGCGCGCGTCCCATCCGGGGACGTGGGCGATCTCTGCCTCGATCTCGAATCCGGCCTTCAGGAGTAGCGCGCGCATGGCACGCCTTCGACGGCGGCTCGCGATCGCATAGACGAGGCCGTCGGGGGCGAGCTTCCTCAGCTCCGCCAACCAGCCGTCGGGCTCCCGAGCGGCCCACTCCTCCTCGGCCGGCGCCACGACGATGAGATCCAGCTCGCCGGGCGCCGCCGCCCGGGTCTCGGGAACGGGCAGCAGACCCGAGCCGGCACCGAGCAGGAGAGTGCCGCGAACCCGCCCGTCGGGGTGCAGCAAGGCGAGCGGGGACAGGGCGGCGCCCGCCGGTCCCAGCGAGCTCACGCGGGGCCGGTCGTGGCCCGTGCCACGACCGCCATGGCCAGGATCTGGCGCCAGGCCCGGACACGACCTCCGAGCTCCCGCCGCCGCGCGGGATCTGCTCCCGCGAGGAGTGCCGCGTCCCGAGCTATGCGGAGCAGCATGAGGGCCGAGATGAGCGCGCGCAGCTCGAGCAGCCGGGTTCGCGAGTAGTGCTTCCGGTAGAAGCGCATCAGGCTCGCGTACACCTGGACGTCGATACGAGCACGATCACCGCCCGAGCTCGCCCCGTCGACGTGGACGACCGTGGCCGAGGGCGTGAAATGCGACTCCCATCCCTGCCGGCGAAGGCGATAGCAGAGGTCGAGCTCCTCGCCGTACATGAAGAACGACTCGTCGAAGCCTCCGGTCTCCGTGAGAGCCTCGCGGCGGAACATGATCGCTGCACCTTTGACCCAGTCGGCTCGGCGCGGCCGGTCGTGACTCCAACTCGGCGGGTGGGCCCGACGGACGACGGGGAGCCGCGCCGTCGTCGCGCTCAGTCCTGTCATCGTCACCGCGGCGGCGGCGGGCGTGAGGAAACGGAAGCACGACGGCTGGAGGGTCCCGTCCGGATCGACGAGCCGTGGGCCGACGAGCCCGACCGCCGGACGGGCGGCGAGATACCGGGCAAGCGAGTCGACGGCTCCCGGCCGGCACGACGTGTCGGCATTGAGGAGCAGGACGTACGCGGCATCCCCGGCGGCGATGCCGCGATTCGCCGCGGCGCCGAAGCCGCGGTTCGGGACCGTCAGCAGCTCCACCGAGGGAAACTCGCGTTCGACGAGCTCCGCGCTCCGGTCGCTCGAGCCGCTGTCGACGACGCGGATCGAGCGGCTCGGCTCCGAAGCCAGGCTCTCCAGGCATCCACGCAGGAGATCGTGCGTGTTGTAGCTCACGACGACGATGTCGACCTGGCTCGCGGATGTCATGTCGAGCGCTCCTTCGGCTCACCGATCAACGTCGCGAGGTCGGATCCGGCGATCCAGGCGGACGTCTTCGCCAGCTCGAGCGCGCGGCTTGCCGGGTCGACCGCTGCACGGATCCGTAGCGATCGCCCGAGCAGCCGGCGCGCGCGCTCAGCCTGGCCGGGGCCCTCGTGCTTCGCGAGGAAGATGAGGTACGACCTCAACTGCTCCCGGTACATCGCGGCACGCACGCGCGAGGCCGAGGCACCGCCGACGTGGACGAACGCCGCGCCCGCGACCGCCGCCACCCTCCATCCCCGGCGACGCACTTCCTCGCAGAGATCCGTCTCCTCGCTGTACATGAAGAAGCGGTCGTCGAACCCGCCGGCCTCGTCGAAGGCCGACCGGCGGATCAGGAGGGCGGCGCCGGAAGGGAACCGCGGCGAGGAGATGAGCTCGATCTGCGCGCCTGCGCCGAGGCGCTTCGCCGGCCGTGCTCGCTGCCCGAGCGCATAGACGCGGGAGAGGATCCCGGGGCATGCAGCCCACATTGCGAGCGCACCCGCTGTTCGCGGGTAGCCGAAGATGCTTCGCTGCGGCGTGCCGTCGGGGTTGCGCAGGGACGGGGCGACGATCGCGAGCCGCGGATCCTCGCGTGCCGCCGCCTCGAGCCTCGGGATCGCGTCTCCGATCGGCCGGGCATCCGCATTCGCGAGGAGCACGAACGTCGAGTCCGTCGCGGCGACTCCGATGTTCGCGGCGCTCCCGAAGCCGACGTTCTCGACCAGACGGAGCAGGCCGACATCGGGAAACTCCCGTTCGACGAGCTCCGCCGAGCGGTCCTCCGACGCGACGTCGACCACCGTCACGGGGACGGAGCTGCCGATGGCGGCCAGGCTGTCCGTGAGCTCGTGCTCGGAGTTGTGCGCGATCACGACGACGTGGACTGCGCCGCCCGCCGAGAAGCCGGTGCGCGAAGACGAGGTGGCGTTTGAGTCTCCGGCCAAGGCTAGCTCGACATTCACATCATCGGGGACCAGAGATTCCGGCACTGTAGCCGAGCAGCCGGTTACAGCCCGGGGTCTGCTGGTCGGCGAACGTTAGGGGCCGGGAGAGCTTCGGTCTCGACTGCATCGGTCTCGATAGCCTCGGTGACGCGGCCGAGGCTTCTAGACTGCGCGCGTGGAATACGGCGCCGCGATGGCGGAAGTGCGGTCGACGCTCGAGCGTCGACCGCTCGCGGCACCCCGGCCGCGCGTGCTCGACGCCGGCTGCGGGACCGAGATCAACATCCCGCTGCCGCCGGATGCCTACCTGGTCGGGATCGACATCTCCGCCGAGGCGACGACCCGGAACGAGCGGCTCGACGAGCGGATCGTCGCGGACCTCGAGCGGGTCGAGCTCGCACCGGACAGCTTCGACCTGATCGTGTGTTGGGATGTTCTCGAGCACCTGCGCCGGCCCGAGCGTGCCCTCGAGCGGCTTGCGGCGGCGCTCGCTCCCGGCGGGACGTTCGTGGTCGGAGTGCCGAACGTGAACTCGGCGAAGGGGTTGGCCACCAAGTTCACTCCCTACGCCTTCCACCGCTGGATCTACCGCCGCGCGTCGTCGTCCACGTCGGCTCCGTTCCGGACGTACCTCCGGACGAAGATCGCGCCCGCCGGGCTGCTGCGCTGGGCCGGCGAGTCGGGCTTCCAGCTGGAGCGGATGGTCATGTACGAGGCGCCGATCCAGGCGAGCCTTCGACGCAGGCTCCGGCTCACCGGCCGCCGCTGGAGCGCCGTGGGAGCCACCGTTCGCGCCGTGAGCCTCGGCTCGGTCGCGACCGAGGACACGGACCTCGTGGCGATCTTCACCCGGCCGTAGGCGCCGGGCGCGGAGCCGCCTCGAGATCGTCGTCCGACCGATGAGCTCGTCCGTAGGTGAGCGAGGCATCCGAGGCGGCCGGGCCGCTCACGCGCCAGCCGTCGTCCGTCAGGGAGACGCTCGACGCCGCACGGCGCCGCCACCAGAGATTCACCTCGTTCGGCAGAGCCTGCCAGACCGTCGGATCGTCGCGGTAGCGCCGGAGCAACCCGGCGTACGCGGCAAGGAGCCGCTCGTCGACCAGGTAGTCGGGGTGCGTGAGAAGCAGGGCCATCCCCTCGACGGTCTGGAGGTGCGCGATCTTCTCGACCCACGCCGCCTCGTCGGTGTGGTCGAGGATCCGGAAGAGGGTGTGGTCCTGCGCGAGCGTGATCGGGAGCTCGACGAGGTGGCCGTTGAAGAAGGGCAGCGTGCTGCAGCAGCCACCCGGATACGGCTCGAGCGGGTCCGTGTCGGGGTACGACGAGTCGTAGTCGAAGTCGATTGCCGGCATCCAGGCCCAGTTGCGGTGGGTGGCCGGTGAGCGGAAGCCCGAGGCGTGCCAGCGATCTCCGTAGCGCCGCATCTCGGGCATCCGCTGCGTGAGGGTGGCCAGCGATCCGAAGTCACGGCCGTCGTGATGGAGGCCGTGCACGCCGATCTCGAAGCCGTCGTGCAGGAGCGACGAGACGAACTCGTCGTCGACTCGATACCGCTTCGGGACGAAGTTGAACGACGAGCGATATCCAAGCGACTCCTCGAGCTCGGCGACGGGGCGCACGTTGCCGTACCCGATCTCGGTCTCGACGTCGTGCGTCAGCACGAGCGCCCAGTCGAAGCCGCTCGGCCAGGGCGAGATCCAGGGCACGGCGGTCGGCGCAAACCCGACGACGTACCGGAACAGGAACGCATAGACGTCGTCGAGCGCGGTCTCCGACGGCCAGCGCGGAAACGTCGCGCGCGTCTGCAGGTGGCGGAGCAGCCGCCGGAACATGATCTGGCTCTGCCGCGGCACGATGGGTCTGACGCGGTAGTAGGAGCGCCTTCCTACCTCCCACGCCGCGCGAGACAGACGCAGGGACTCCACCTGGCGGTACGACTCGCTCCAGTAGTTGAGGATCAGCTCCGAGGGATCGAACGGCAGGAAAACACTGCCTGCTGCATCTCGCCTGACCGATGCAGCAGGCGCCCCGTCCGGCGTCGTCACGGCGGCTTCGCGGCGCCACGAACGGTCGAACCACCCGTCGGTGACGCTGTCGGGGAGGAGGCGGCAGTAGATCGGGGTTGAGCCGAGGCGGTACTCGTCGAGCGGAAGGAGCACCTCACCGGCTGCGAAACCGGTGCGGGCGGACGGCCAGTAGACGCGGCGAGCATCCGGCACGCGACCATGCTCCGACCAGCGCAGCTGGGAAAGCTGTCGGAGCGGATGGCGCTCGGGCGCGCCCCCCTCGGCGATCGTCTCGAGGGGCCGCGTCCGGCTCGGAACGCGGAACTGGTCGAAGAAGAGCAACGGCTCGGAGACCTCGAACGACGCGAGCGTCGTCTCCGGACTCTGCGCCGGGACGGCCGGTGGACGCCGCACCGGCTGCGGCGGCAGCGGCTGCTCGCGGGTCGGAAGTCGGAGGGAGTCGAGCACCGCGGCGTAGCGTGCCGCATTCGCGTGCCAGCGGTAGTCGCGACGGTAGCGAGCAAGCGCTCGGTCGGCGCGAGCCAGCGCCGCCGACGGGTCGGCGGCGACGGCGGAGATCGCGTCGGCCAGCGACGCTGCGTCTCCCGCGCGGAAGAACAGCACCTCGTCCTCGTCGAAGTGTTCGCGGATCGTCGGTAGATCGGCGGACACGACGGGGATCTCGAGCGCGACGTACTCGAATAACTTCGATGAGAGCGCGAACTGGTTGAGCCGCGTCGCGAGGTTCGGGATCACCCCGATGCTCGCACCGGCGACGCGCTCGAGCACCTCCGCCTGCGGCAGATAGCGGCCGCTGACCGTGAGCCGGTCGGTGATTCCAAGCTCGTCGGCGGCCGACTGGATGTCGGGCAGAGAGTCACCCTCGCCGTACAGCTCGAGCCGGAGATCCGGGATCGCGTCGCTCAGTCGCGCCGCGGCCTCGACGACGAGCTGGACGCCGTACGAGGGTGTGATCGTCCCGTGGTAGACGATCCGGAAGCCGGGACTCGGCGGAAGATCGTGCGCGGGCCCCAGCAGGTGCTCGTCGAGGCTGTTCATGACCACGATGACCTTGTCGGCGGGCACCCCACGTGCTGCGAGCTCGCGCCGGTAGGGCTCGTGCACCGTGATCACGACGTCGGCCAGCTTCGTCGCCCAACGCTCGATCAGCCGCAGCGCCGTGTCGGCCGGGCCCGATCCGGGCCTTCCCTGGAAGCGCATCGCGAACATGTCCGGCGAGAGGTCGTGGATGTCGAAGACGACACGCGCCCCGAGCAGCCTCGGCACGAGCGCCGTGAGCATCAGGAAATCCGGCGGGTTGTGGACCTGAACGACGGCGTACCGGCGCCGCGCCGCGAGTGCGCCGGCGACGACGCTCGCCAGCATCACGAAGCCGAGGTACTCGCGCAGCACGCCGAGCGCACCGATGCCGCGGTGGTGCGAGATCGGGAGCCGGAAGACGTGAACGCCGTCCACGACCTCGTTTCGCGGCTCGCCCGTCTCGCGGAGCGCGACGACGTCGACCTCGTAGCCGGCCGCCACGGCGACGCGGGCCTCCCGCATGACGCGCACGTCTTGCGGGTAGGCCGCGTGGACGATCATGCAGAGCCGCTGCCGGCGGCCCGGCGCGCTCACCTCGGCGCGGCCTCTTCGCGGCGCTCCGATCCGAGCAGCAGCTGCCCGCGCATCATCCCGACCGCGATCCACGCCAGTGCCGGCACGATCGAGAAGAAGCGCATGTCGGTCGAGAGCCCGGTGAGCACGTACGTGCCGACCATGCCGGCGCACCCGACCACCAGCCACGGGTCGGGTACCGAACGGCTCATCACTCCCCGGAGCGCCTCGTAGGTGACCTTCAGCCACGGGAACGCAAGGAGCAGCAGGCCCAGGGCGCCGAGCTCGACGAGGATCGTGAGGAATGTGTTGTGGCTCGTGTAGTCGATCCCGGACGCGAGCGGCAGATTGCCGGGGCTGAGCTGGGCGGCGTTCTTGACCGCATCGAACGAGCCGTAGCCGTAGCCGGTGATCGGGCGCCGCTCGAACAGCTTGATCGACCAACTGTCGATCAGGAGGCGTCCCTCGACGTTACTCCGCTGGGTGACGCGGTTCTTGTAGACCGACGTGGACGAGATCGCCCCCCACGACATCACGATCGCGACGGCGGTCAGGATCGCGACCCCGGCCCAGATCCAGCGCACGCCCGAGCGGCGAACGGCGATCATCGCCGCGACCACGATCAGCGCAGCCAGGATCGGCCCGCGCGTGAGCGTGAAGAAGATGCCCGGCACGGTGACCGCGAGGGTGGCGATGCTCGGCAGACGCAGCGACCGGGGCCCATCCCAGAGCAGGATCGCCGTCGCGAGGGCGATCGCCGCCCCGAGAAACGCACCGAGGACGCCGGAGCCCGAAAGCGTCGCGACCGCTCGGAACTCCTGGCCGGCCGGCTGCTCGTTCCCCCACAGCGTCCAGTGGGTGAGGAACTCGATCACGGCGAGCGAGCCGATGATGAACCCGCTCACGACGAAGGCGGAGGCGAAGTAGCGCGGCAGGCGGGCGCGCACGGGCCCGAAGGCGCAGAAGTAGTAGCCGATCACGCCGATCCCGGTGTACTGGTAGAGCTGGTCCACCGCCGGCTTGTAGCCGGTCTGCACCGCCCACTTGCTGAACATCAGCGACCCCAGCGCGAGGAGCAGGTAGGCGAGCGGGAAGACGTCGACGAGGCGCGCGGCGCGTTGGCGTCCGCGTCGCGGTGTCACCGTCCAGAGCGCGAAGAGGATCGGCGGCGCGAGGTAGAGCGCGGTGTTGGCCCAGTACCCGATGGGATTCGCCCGCGCCGCGAGCTGGAAGAGCGGCGCGACGAGGACCCAGCCGGCAAACACGAGGGCGGGGCGCCGTGCCTGGACGGTCACGGTCAGCGAGAGTGCCGCGAGCTCGAGGAGCGTCGTCCGCTCCCGGCCGCCGTGGACGGCGACGTGCACGACGGCCGGCGTGAGGATCAAGGCAAGCGCCACCTGCAGAACGGGCTGCCAGCGCAGCGACGCGACGCTCGAGATGAGGCTCGCTGTCGCGAAGCCCGCGACGGCGATGGCGATCGCCGCGATCGCGCCCGCGGCCGTGTCGGCGACGAGCACGGCGACGGCGGCCC
>DASZLW010000238.1:0-6456 GCA_035552175.1 Gaiellaceae bacterium
GACGGCCGCCGGCCTCGCCGCCGCGGTCGCAGTCGCCGGCGACCTCACCGGCGCGGCCGTCGTCGATCGCGCCGTGCGCACGGCCGTGTCGACCTTCGGCGGGCTCGACGCGGTCGTGCTCAACGCGGGCGGGGGCGCGACCGGAGCCCTCGACGCAGTCTCGGACGACGAATGGCGGCGGAGCCTCGAGATCAACCTCACGTCACACTTCCTGCTCACGCGGCGCGCGCTCCCTCTGCTTCGCGAGCAGGGAATCGGCGGCAGCCTCGTCTACGTCGCCTCGAAGAACGCATTCGCCCCGGGTGCGGGCTTCGGCCCGTACTCCGTTGCCAAGGCGGGGCTCGTCCAACTGATGCGGATTGCGGCGCTCGAGGGCGGGGCGGCGGGGATCCGCTCGAATGCCGTGAACCCGGATGCGATCTTCCGCGGCTCGAAGCTCTGGTCGGACGACCTCCGCCGGGAGCGCGCCGAGGCGCACGGAGTCGCGCTCGACGAGCTCGAGTCGTTCTACGCCTCGAGAAGCCTCCTCGGGCGCGCGGTCACGGGCGAGGACGTCGCGGACGCAGTCGCCTTCCTCGTCTCCGACCGCTCGAAGGCGACGACGGGAGCGGTCGTCCCCGTGGACGGTGGAGTCGCCGCAGCCTTCCCGCGCTGACGATTCGCCCCACGGAAAAACGAGCTTGTAATGCAAGTCACAAAGTCGTCGCCGGCTGGCCGCGCTCCTTTCCCAGGGGCCTCACCGAGGGTCGAAACCCGGGTGTCTGACACCTGCTCGAAGCGCTGGAACCCTGATCGACGCTGGGGTTGAGCGACACGGCTGGGCTCGACGGCTCGTCGTCTGGCACCGACCGCGCGGCGCGCGAAGGTTTCGTCCCGGGCGCGTGCAACACTTCGGAATGGCTTCGGGCTCGCGGACGGCGAACATCGGACGACTGGGCGAGATCTCCCGCATCGCGGCGAAGCACGGGTTCGGGTTCCTGCTCGACGGCCGCCGGGGTGGGGCGGACATGAACCCGCAGGCGATCGGCGGCCGGCATCTCCGGGAGATGCTCGACGAGCTCGGCCCGGCCTTCGTCAAGTTCGGCCAGCTTCTCTCGACGCGACCCGACCTCGTCCCGCCGGACATCATCGCCGAGCTGCGCGGGCTGCAGGACGATGTCCGCCCGTTCCCGTACGCGGACGTCGAGCGTGTGATCCTCGAGGATCTGAAGCAGCCGATCGCGCGCCTCTTCACCGAGTTCGAGCAGACGCCGGTGGCCGCCGCCTCGATCGGGCAGGTTCACAGGGCCGTGCTGCCGAACGGGCGTCGCGTCGCCGTCAAGGTGCAGCGGCCGAACGCGCCGAAGCAGATCGAGAGCGACATCCAGCTGTTCGAGCAGGCCGCGAGGCTGATCAAGGAGCGCGTCCGCGCCTTCGACTTCGTCGATACCCGGGAGATCGTCGACGAGTTCGGACGGTCGCTCCGGCAGGAGCTCGACTACCGCCAGGAGGGCCGCAACGCCCAAGCCTTCCATCGAAACTTCGCGGCGCACCCGCATGTCACCGTGCCGCGCGTCTACTGGAGCTACACGAGTCAGCGCGTGCTCACCCTCGAGTACCTCGACGGCGTCCAGCTCGCCGACCTCGACCTCGACGCATGGACGGCGGAGCAGCGACGCGACCTCGCCTACCTGATCGCCGAGACCTGGCTGACGATGATCTTCCGCCACGGTTTCTTCCACGGCGACCCGCACCCCGCCAACATCATGGTGCTCGCGCCCGACCGGATCGGCCTCGTCGACTTCGGCCTCTCGGGGAAGCTGACCGACGGGGACCTCTCGAAGCTCACCCGGCTCTTCATCGACGCCGCGAACGAGAACGTCGAGGCCCTGCCGCGGCGGCTCGCCGACCTCGGCGTGCGCTACCCGAAGGAGAAGGAGGCGGAGTTCGTCGCCGAGCTCCACGCGATCTTCTCGCGCTACTACGGCGCCAGCCTGAGCGAGATCGATCCTCTGCAGCTGATCCGCGAGGCCTTCGCGCTGATCTATGCGATGCACCTGCGGCTGCCGTCCCGGTTCGTGATGCTCGACAAGGCGATCGCGACGATCGGCTCGGTCGGCGTCGACCTGTACCCGGACTTCAACGTCTTCGAGGTCGCCCGCCCGTACGCCCGGTCGCTCGTGATCGAGCGGTTCAGCCCGGGCAGGATCGCCGGTCGCGCGCGCCGCGAGTCGATGGCGCTCGCCCAGATGGCGTCGGAGCTGCCCCACCAGGTGCACGACACGATGGAGCAGCTGCGAGCGGGGGAGATCGAGTTCGGGTTCGTGCACAAGGGGCTCGACGACTTCATGCACAAGCTGGACATCCTCGCGAACCGGCTCGTGATCGCGCTCGTGACGACCGGAGGCCTGATCGGCTCGAGCCTGATCGGCATCTTCGCCAAGTCCGGGCCGCATGTGCTCGGGCTCAACATCGTCTCCGCGCTCGGCTTCGTCCTGTCGGGCGTGCTCGGCGTGTGGCTCCTCTGGGGTGTCGTGCGTTCCGGCCGGATCTGACTCGACAACGAGCAGTCGACCGGGCCCGTCCGTAGCGGACGGCTGTCGATCGATTGTGACAGTTTCGGGGCAAAGGACATCTGGCCGGGCCGGCCCGGCGCCGGTACCGTCGAACAGATGTCGACAACGGTCCTCCTCGCGGCGCACGAGGCCTCGTCCAGCATCCTGCTTGCCCGGCGGCTCCGTGCGCACGGCTTCGAGATCGTCAGCCCCGGCGTCCGGGCCGACGTGGTGCTTGCCGGCCAGGGCCCCGAGCTCGAGGGCTTCTGCGCCGAGGCGCCCGTCATCGTCCTCGGCGCCGCCGACGATCGCCCGGACGATCGAGTCGAAGCCTTCCGCCGCGGCTGCGACGACTACGTTCCCCGGCCGTTCGACTACGAGGAACTGGTCGAGCGCATCCGTGCCGTGCTGCGCCGCTCGAGCCGACCTTCGGGTCGTGTGCTGGTCGCCGGCGAGCTGACGGTTGACGAGGGAACGCGAGCGGTCACGCTCCGCGGGATCACGTTGAGGCTTTCGAGCAAGGAGTTCCGTCTCCTCGCGGTGCTTGCCGCGGATCCCGACCGCGTCTTCTCGCGCAACGAGCTTCTCCGTGACATCTGGGATCTGCCGGTCTCCTCTCATACACGGACGCTCGACTCCCACGCGTCGCGTCTCCGCTGCAAGCTGCGGGCCGTCGATCCCGGGACGCCGTACATCGACAACGAGTGGGGCGTCGGCTACCGCCTGGTCGGCCCGTACCCGGATAGCCTCGAGGGGTGAGCGCTGCCGACGAGCTTCGACGACTCCATCGCGGCCCCCCGCTGCTCGTGCTCCCGAATGCCTGGGACGTCGCGAGCGCGAGAGCCTTCGCTGCCCTGCCCGGCTGCCGGGCGATCGCGACCACGAGCGCCGCGGTGGCGCGCTCGCTCGGGTTCGACGACGGCGAGCAGGCTCCTGTCGAGGAGATGCTTCGCGTCGTCGAGCGGATCGCGACTGCGGTCGCCGTGCCCGTGAGCGCCGACCTCGAGGCGGGCTACGGCGACCCACCGCGCACGGCCGCGGGCGCCGTCGCGGCCGGCGCTGCCGGGATGAACCTCGAGGATTCGCACGGTGAGAAGCAGCTCGTCGGGCTCGACGACCAGGTCGAGCTGATCCGGGCCGTTCGCGCCGCGGCGCCGGACCTCGTGCTGAACGCCCGCGTCGACGTCTTCATCTCCGGGGCGGGCGGGATCGACGAGGCGGTCGAGCGCGGGAACGCGTACCTCGCGGCCGGCGCCGATTGCGTCTACCCGATCGTCGCTCCATGGGAGGCGATCGCCGCCCTGGTCGGGGGGATCGGCGGGCCGCTCAACATCCTCGTTCCGGTTGAGGAGCCGCGGCTCGACGAGCTCGAGGCTCTCGGGGTCGCCCGCGTGACCTTCGGCCCGCGCCTCGCGACCGCGGCGCTCGACGAGGCGACGCGTCTGGCCGGTGCCGCGCTCGCCCGGCAGCTTCCGGGAGCTCGCTAGAAAAGCGTCGCGCCTTCGAGCTCGAGCAGGAGCTTCTTCGCGGGGAGCCCGCCCCCGTACCCGGTCAGCGAACCGTTCGCACCGACGATCCGGTGGCACGGGAGGACGATCGGGATCGGGTTCCGGTTCATGACGGTGCCGATCGCACGCGCTGCCTTCGGGCGGCCGACGAGCGCCGCGAGATGCCCGTACGTGTCGACCTGTCCGTACGGGACACGGGCGAGCTCGCGCAGAACCTCCTCGTGGAACGGAGCGACGCGAAGGTCGAGGGGGACGTCGAACTCCTGCCGGCGGCCCTCGAAGTACTCGTCGAGCTCGCGGCGGACCTCGTCGAGTGGCGTCCGCATGACGCGCGCGCCGAAGATCCGCGCCACGATCTCGTCCTGGCCGTCGACCGTGAACGAGATCCTGCAGAGGCCGCGCGGGGTGGAGGCGACGAAGAGATGTCCGACCGGCGAGTCGATGAGGTCGTAGCGGACGTCTACGAGCCCTTCGGCGAGCGCGGCCGCACGGAAACGGGCGTCGAGCTCGGCGGTGACGGATGTGTTCTCAGGCAAGTGTCCTCCTCAGTCTGCGAACGCCGGAGGATGCAGCGGCCCGCGCGGCCTCTTCGGACGATCCGAGGGCGCTGCCGATCTCGGCGTAGGGAAGGTCGTAGCCGTAGCGGAGCACCACAGCCGCTCGCTCGGTCGGCGGGAGCCCGTCCGTCAGATGGGCGAGCTCCTCGTAGGCCGGCTGCTCGAACTCGCCTCCATCCCCGACTGTGAGCTCCTCGACGATCTCGACGGAAAGCTCGCTGTTTCGGCCCTTCCGGCGCAGGTCGTCCATCGCGACGCGGGTCGCGATCGTGAACACCCAGGCGCGGAGATGGCGTCCATGCTCGAGGCGGTCGTACGCGCGGAGCGCTCTCAGGAACGTCTCCTGCCAGGCGTCTTCGGCCCGGTGCCCGAGCAGCCGCCGGAGGTACGCGAGCACCTCGCCCGAGTGCTCGCAGTAGAACCGCTCGAATGGTGGGATCGCCACGGCTTGCATCATGAGCTGTAACGCGGCCCTGCCGCCGGACGTGAGATCCGAGTGACGACACCGCGGCGATGGTCGGCCGGCATGGCTCGGCTAGCGTGTTCGGAGTGGCAGGGCTGAAGATCGCGGCGGTCGGTCACGTCGAGTGGATCGAGTTCGTCGAGGTCGACCACGTCCCGGCAGCCGGACAGATCGCGCACGGGATCGACTCGTGGGACGAGCCGGGCGGAGGCGGGGCGGTCGTGGCGGCACAGCTCGCAAGGCTTGCCGGGTCCTGCGACTTCTTCACCGCGCTCGGCGACGACGACTACGGGCACCGGTCGGTGGAGCGGCTCGAGGAGTTCGGAGTGACCGTGCACGCGCAATGGTTCGGGCGGACGCGTCGCGCGCTCGTCCACGTCGACCGGAACCGGGAGCGGACGATCACGACGGTCGGCCCGAAGCTTCGCGCAGCGGGCCCACTCCCGCTCGAGGGCTACGACACGGTTTTCTTCGTCTCCGGAGACGTCGCGGCTCTGCGCTCGGCCCGCCAGGCCCGGTTCCTCGGCGCCACGCCGCGGGAGGCCGCGATCCTGCTCGAGGGCGGCGTCCATCTCGATCTGCTCGTCGGCAGCGGCAGCGACCCCGGCGAGCGCTACGAGGGCGGCCTCGACGTCGGCGTCTTCGTCGCGACCGAGGGAGCGCGCGGTGGGCTCGCGAACGGCGAGCGGTACGAGCCGGCCGAGCCGCCCGGGCCACTCGAGGACACCTACGGCGCCGGCGACTCCTTCGCCGCCACGCTCTGCTTCGCGCTCGGTCGCGGCGATTCGCTGCCCGACGCGCTCGAGCTGGCGTCGCGCGCCGGGGCCGCCGTCGTCACGGGGAAGGGACCGTATTCGGCGCAAATCACCCTTTGAGGGTTGCGAAGGTGGGTGGTTGTGGGTTAGAGTGGGGCGCAGTGGTAGCCCAATGAGCCCCACGCGATGCTGCTCGGCGAATACGATCACACCCTCGACGACAAGAACCGGCTCACGCTTCCGGCGAAGCTCCGTGAGCAGCTCGGTGACGAGGTCGTGATCACCCGCGGCCTGGATGGATGCCTTTCGGTCTATTCCCGCGCCGCGTTCGAGCTCCTTGCCGCACGCATGGGCGCGCTCGACGGATTGAATCGCGAGGCACGGCTGATGCGCCGCCACTTCTTCACGGGCGCGCCGCCGGTCGAGCTCGACAAGGCCGGCCGGATGGTCGTTCCCGCCAAGCTGCTCGAGGAGTTCTCGATCGGGCGCGAGGTCACCGTCGCCGCTGTCTACGACCATCTCGAGATCTGGGATCGCGCCGCCTGGCGTGAGCAGCTGAAAGCCGCCGAAGGGAGCGTGGAAGATGCTGCCGAGCGTCTTGCCAACCGAAACTGACCACATCCCGGTCCTTGCGGACGA
>DASZLW010000239.1:0-2303 GCA_035552175.1 Gaiellaceae bacterium
CGTCGTGCCCGACGCCGTCAACGTGGACGAGCTCGCCCGGCGGTGGCGCCCGCACACCGTCGTCGGGGCCGATGCCGTGCCTGGGCGGGAGCTCGCACCGAAACCCGTCGACCCTGGGTCGCCGGCGTACGTGCTGTTCACATCCGGCAGCACGGGGCACCCGAAGGGCGTGCTCGTCGCACACCAGAACGTGGCCGCACTCGTCGATGCCTCCGTCGAGCGCTTCGAGATCGCGGAGACCGACCGCTTCTCGCAGATGTTCGATACGACATTCGATCTTTCGGTCTTCGACATGTTCGTGGCGTGGGAACGGGGCGCCTGTGTCGTCTGCCCGCCCCCCAAGGCACTCCTCAGCCCCGCCCGCTTCGTGCGCGAGAACGAGCTGACGGTGTGGTTCTCGGTGCCGTCGGTGGCGCTCTTCGCGAAGCGCCTCGGCGCGCTCGCGCCCGGGTCGTTCCCGTCACTCCGGTGGAGCCTCTTCTGCGGCGAGCCGCTTCCGGCCGAACTCGCAGCGACATGGGCAGCAGCGGGCCCTCAGGCGACGCTCGAGAACCTCTACGGCCCGACCGAGGCGACGGTCTTCTGCAGCGCCTACCGCTGGGATCCGTCGACGTCGCCGGCCGAGTGTGTGAACGGGATCGTCCCGATCGGGGCGCCCGTGCCGGGTACAACCATGGTCGTCGTGGACGAGGAGCTGCGCGAGGTCGATGCCGGGTGCGACGGCGAGCTGGTCGTCGGGGGTCGGCAGGTCGCGCTCGGGTACCTCGACGAGGAGGAGCGAACAGCCGCCGCCTTCGTACGGCTCCCGGCGCGGCGTGGCGTGTACTACCGCACCGGCGACCGCGTCCGGAGACCGGAGCGCGACGGGCCGATTGCCTTCCTCGGCCGGCGCGACGAGCAGGTCAAGGTGAACGGGCACCGCGTCGAGCTGGCCGAGGTGGAGGCGGCGCTGCGGGAGGCGGCACAGACGGAGGCTGCCGTCGCGCTCGCCTGGCCGCGGACAGAGGTGGGCGCCTCGGGGATCACCGCGTTCGTGTCCGACACGCAGGTGACGCCGGTTAGCATGCGCAGGGCACTTGCCGAGCGACTGCCACCCTACATGGTTCCGCGCGAGATCACCGTGCTCCACAGGTTCCCGCTGACCGCCAACGGCAAGCTCGATCGCTCGGCGCTCCTGCAGCGTCTCGAGGCCGGCACGTGACGGCGCCGACGCTCGACGACGTGCGCTCGTTCATCGTCGCCGGCGTCGCCGATGGGCTCGCCGCGAAGCAGCTCGATCCCGGCGCGCTTCCGGACTCCTTCGACCTGCTCGTCGAGGGAGTGATCGATTCCTTCGGCATCCTCGAGCTCGTGGTGCAGATCGAGGAGAGGTTCGGCGCCGAGATCGACTTCTCCGAGATCGACCCGGACGAGCTGACGCGGATCGGGCCGCTGAGCCGGTACGTCCAGGCTCGGCTCGCGTGACCGAGAAGCTCCACCGCGCCGCGGGCGCACCCGAGGAGCATGCCGACGCGCTCGCACCCCTCGTGCACGCGGCTGCGGGCAGCTATTTCGACTGGCTTTTCGGCGGCCGCGACGCCGCCCGCGCCGAGCTCGCCCTCTGGGTGCGCAGGCCGAGCTCCGAGGTGTGGGCCGGGCGCGCCACGCTGCTGCTCCGGGACGACGACGTCGTCGGCGCCGAGATATCGCTCTCGGGCGCCGAGCTCAGCGGCTGTCGTAAGGCCGACGGTCTCGCCGTGCTGGGCGCTGCGACCGGGGCCGGCCGGGCGTCGCTGCTCGGGCGGCTGGCCGCGGCGGCCGGGCTCTTCGCGCCGGTGGATGCAGAAGAGTGGTATCTGAGCAAGCTCGCGGTCGCACCCGGCACCGCCCGGCGGGGGTTCGGCTCGCGGCTTCTCGACGAGTCGTTGCAGGCCGCGACGGACGCAGGATTCCGGCGCTGCCGCGTCGATGTCGAGGCGTCGAACGAGAGCGCGATCGCACTCTACGAATCGCGCGGTTTCCGGCTCGCGCATGAGGGTGCGGCTGCGGGCATGCGCTACCTGGCGCTGGCGCGGGAGGCTTGAGCGGCATGGGAATGCAACAGCTCGACGGAGCGAAGATCCGCCTGCTCGGGGTCCTGGCGCTCTACGCCCCCGGGGCGACGACGCTGCGCCCGAAGCTCCATCGGATGCGCGGCGTCTCGATCGGCGAGGGCGTCTCGATCGGCCAGGACTCACTGATCGAGACCTCGCGGCCGCGGCGGGTCCGGATCGGCAATCGCGCGTCGATCGGCATCCGTGTCACGATCATCGCCCACATGCACG
>DASZLW010000240.1:0-2123 GCA_035552175.1 Gaiellaceae bacterium
CGATGCAGACAACGGATGCGCCGAGCTGCGCAGCGCGGATCGCCGCCGTGTACCCGCCGGGCCCACCTCCGAGAACTGCGACGTCGCACTTCATCGCGCAGGATCGTATCCGCGGCACAATGCGTGGTGATGAAGCTCGAAGGGATCCACCATGTGACCTGCATCACGGGCGACGCGCCGGCGAACGTCGAGTTCTATGCGGGCACGCTCGGCCTGCGGCTCGTGAAGAAGACGGTGAACCAGGACGACCCGACCGTTTACCACCTCTTCTACGCCGACGAGAAGGGAAGCGCGGGCGCCGACATCACGTTCTTCGAGTACCCGGGCGCCCGGCGCGGCCGCGCCGGCGACGGCATGGTGCACCGAGTCGTCTTCCGTGTCGCCTCCGAGGAGGCACTCGACTTCTGGGCCGAGCGAGCCGGCGGCGAGCGACAGTTCGGCTCGACGCTGATCCACGATCCGGAGGGGCTTGCACTCGAGCTCGTCGTGGACGACTCGGGTGACGAGCCGCTGATCGCCGACCACCCGGAGATCCCGCGCGAGCTCGCGATCCGCGGGTTCGCCGGAGCCCGCGCCTTCACCTCCGACCAGACCGCAAGCGCGATGATGCTGTGGAGCCTCGGCTTCACGCCGGGCTGGGAGTGCCGTGGCGACCACCGCGGCGGGTTCTACGTCTACGACGATCCGCCTGCCGAGCGCGGCATGCCGGGAGCCGGCACCGTCCACCACATCGCCTGGGCCTCGACGATCGAGGATCACCCGGCGTGGCACGCGAAGCTGGTGGAGCTCGGCGCCCGCGTGAGCCCGATCATCGACCGCTTCTACTTCCGCTCGATCTACTTCCCCGAGCCGAGCGGGGTGCTGTTCGAGATCGCCACGCTCGGGCCGGGCTTCACCTCCGACGAGCCGCTCGAATCGCTCGGCGAGCACCTCTCCCTCCCTCCCGACTACGAGCCGCTGCGGGCGCAGCTCGAGAAGCGTCTGACCCCGCTGCCCGATCCGCGCCCGTGATCTACACCGAGCGTCCCGCGGAGGGCGAAGCGGAGGGCGCCCTCGTGCTCGTCCACGGGCGCGGCGCGAGCGAGTACGACCTCGTCGGGCTCCTCGACGAGCTCGATCCCGAGCGGCGGCTGCACGGCTACTGCCCGAGAGGCCCGCTCTCGCTGCCACCCGGTGGCGCGCACTGGTACGTCGTCCCGCGCGTCGGCCACCCGGATCCGGTTTCCTTCGCCGAGGGATACGCCGCGCTCACCGACTTCCTCGACTCGCTCCCGCACGACACGATCGCGCTCGGCGGCTTCTCGCAAGGCGCCGTGATGAGCTATGCCGCCGGTCTCGGCGAGCACCGGCCCCGTCCCGCCGCGCTGATGGCGTTCTCCGGCTTCATCCCGGCCGTCGAGGGCTGGGAGCTCGACACCGAAAGCCCGTTCCCGCCGATCGCCGTCGCCCACGGCACCTACGATCCTGTGATCCCGGTCGACTTCGCCCACCGCGCGCTCGAGCGCCTCCGGCAGGCCGGTGCCGAGGTGCTCTACCGCGAGTCGCCGATCGACCACGCGATCGATCCGGCGTTCGTCGCCGAGCTCGTGCCGTGGCTGAAAGCGGCGACCTCGCCTAGACGAGCGCGAGCCTGAGCGTCAGGGTCTCGCCCTCTTCGCGCACCTGCTCGAACCCCTGGGCGAGAATCAGCGCGGCCTCCTCGTGGTCACGCCGCGCCGAGACCGAGAGCGCCGAGAAGCCCTGCGCTCTGGCGCGCTCGATCAGCGCGGCGAGGAGCTGCTGCCCGATCCCCTGACCCTGCCGGGTCGGGACGACGACGATCGTCATCTCGGGCGTCTCCATGTCGAGGAACGCGTAGCCTGGATGCCCCTCGGAGAAGAGCCGGAACCATGCGGCTCCGATCGAATGGCCGCCCTCGGTCGCGATCAGCGCGGTGTCGCCCTTCCGGCCCCAGCCGTCGACGTACTGCGAGATCGGCACGATCGTGTCGAACGCGTTGACGTGCCAGTTGTAGGCGAATCCGAGTAGCGACCTGAGGAACGGCACATCCAGCCTGTCGCCCCGCCGGATCAGAACCGTCTCGGTCACAGCGCGAGCGCTGGGTCCTCGAGGAAGAACTTCAC
>DASZLW010000241.1:0-6324 GCA_035552175.1 Gaiellaceae bacterium
GCGTGCGCCTCGGCGTTCTTGATCATCTGCTGCACCTCGGACTCGTCGAGCCCGGAGCCGCCCTTGATCTCGATCTTCTGCTCGTTCCCGGTACCGAGATCCTTGGCCGACACGTTGATGATCCCGTTCGCATCGATGTCGAACGCCACCTCGATCTGCGGCGTGCCCTGGGAGGCCGCCGGGATCCCGAGCAGCTGGAACTTGCCGAGCGTCTTGTTGTAGAGCGCCATCTCGGACTCCCCCTGCAGGACATGCACCTCGACGGAGGGCTGGTTGTCCTCGGCGGTCGTGTAGACCTGCGACTTCCGTGTCGGGATCGTCGTGTTCCGCTCGATCAGCGCATTGAACACGCCGCCCTTGGTCTCGATCCCGAGCGAGAGCGGAGTCACGTCGAGGAGCAGGATGTCCTTGACGTCGCCCTTCAGGACGCCGCCCTGGATCGCGGCGCCGACGGCGACGACCTCGTCCGGATTCACGCCCTTGTGCGGATCCTTCCCGATCAGCTCCTTGACCTTTGCCTGCACCGCCGGCTTCCGGGTCATGCCGCCGACGAGGACGACGTGGTCGATCTTCGACGCGTCGAGCTCGGCATCCGCGAGGGCCTTCTTCGTCGGCCCGACCGTCCGCTCGAGCAGGTCGTGTGTGAGCTCCTCGAGCTTCGCGCGCGTGAGCTGCAGGTCGAGGTGCTTTGGGCCTTCGGCCGTCGCGGTGATGAACGGCAGGTTGATCTGCGTCGACATCGTCGAGGAGAGCTCGATCTTCGCCTTCTCGGAGGCCTCGTACAGACGCTGGAGTGCCATCGGGTCGGCGCTCAGGTCGATTCCCTGGTCGCGCTTGAACTCGGCGACCATCCAGTCCACGATCGCCTTGTCGAAGTTGTCGCCGCCGAGATGGTTGTCGCCGTTCGTCGACTTGACCTCGAACACCCGGCCGCCTGCGCCGTCGTCGCCGAGCTCGAGGACCGACACGTCGAACGTGCCGCCGCCGAGGTCGAAGACGAGGATCATCTGATCGGCGCCTTCCTTGTCGAGCCCGTAGGCGAGCGCCGCCGCTGTCGGCTCGTTGATGATGCGAACGACGTTGAGGCCGGCGATCTTGCCGGCATCCTTCGTCGCCTCGCGCTGCGCGTTGTTGAAGTAGGCGGGAACGGTGATGACGGCGTCCGCCACAGACTCGCCGAGGTACGACTCGGCGTCGGTCTTCAGCTTCTGCAGGATCATCGCGCTGATCTCCGGCGGGGCGTACTCCTTGCCGCCCACCTTCACGCGGACGTCGTCGTTCGGGCCCTTGACGACCTCGTAGGGGACGATCTTCATCTCCTCCGAGACCTCGTCGAACTTGCGGCCCATGAACCGCTTGATCGAGAAGATCGTGTTCTGCGGGTTCGTGACCTGCTGCCGGCGTGCCGGCGAGCCGACGAGCCGCTGACCGTCCTTCGCGAAGCCGACCACGGACGGAGTGGTCCGTCCGCCCTCGGCATTCGAGATCACGGTTGGCTCGCCACCCTCGAGCACCGCCATGCACGAGTTGGTGGTGCCGAGATCGATTCCGATCGTCTTCGCCATGTGCTGTCTCCTTTAGCCGTCTCTCTTTTGCGGCCTATCGTGGCAACTGAGAAAATCTAAGTGTTCTTATATCAGATCACTCTCAGGCTGCGGAGACGCCGATCACGATCCCCCCCGCGACGATCGCGCACGCGCCGAGAACGAGACGTCTGCCGACCCCTTCGGTGTGCGTGAACGCGAGCGCGGCGAGCCCGACTCCCCAGAGCGACTCGGTCGCGACGAGGGGCGAGACGACCGAGACCCGCCCGCGGAAGTACGCCTCGAACAGGCAGACATACGAGATCCCGAAGAGGAGCCCGGCCGGCGCCAGCGCCCGGATCTCGCGCATGCGCGGAAGGCTGCGCGAGGCGATGAGCGCGACGAGGAGCCCGGCGAGCATCGTCGAGACGGCTACGGTCTCGGGGCTCCCGTGCGCGTGGAGCGCGCGAACGATGTTGTCGCGCACGGCGAAGAGGATGGAAGCTCCGAGTGCGTAGAGGAGTCCGCGTGCACGGAGGTGATCGGGCCGGTCGCGCTCGGCGGCGAGGAACACGCCGCCCGCGACGATCGCCACAGCGCCGAGCACGAGCGAGATGCGAACGGGTTCGTTCAGGAAGACGAACGCGATCGCAAGCGCGAAGAGCGGCGCCGACCCGACCGTGACCGACGTGCGCGACGCACCCACCTCCCGGATCGAGAGCGTGAACAGAAGCTGAGAGAGCCCCGGCGCGAGGAACCCGGCGAGGAAGAACTTCCACGCGCCCGCGTAGTCGTGCCTGGGGAGCGAGGAGATCGCGGCGACGACGAGCGCAGTCGTGAGGGTCGCGGCGGCGGTCCGCATCGCGCCGCCTCCTTCGCGGAGCCCGAAGCGGATCGCGACCGTCATCGCGCCGAACGCGGCTGCGGAGGCCAGTGCAAGAAGGACGGGAGTCACGCGAAAACCCCCGGATCGCGGGCGCCTCGCCGGGCCGAAAAACCGGTGTCTGACACCGGTTTTTCGCCCCTCGGCACCGCTCCGAGCAGGGGTTTCCTGCGGACCCGGATCCGCGCCGAGAGGTCGTCTGGCACTTTTTCCAGGGCGTTCATGTCGTTCGCCCTACCCGGACGAGACGCCGCAATGCCGATCCCGCAGCAGGCTCCGCGACGACGATCCCCGCCATGATCGCAAGGCATCCGAGCCACCGGTCCGCGCCGAAACGGTCGCCGGCGAGCGTGTACCCGAAGACGGCGGCCCAGACCGGCTCGAGGGTGAAGACGAGTGCCGTTCGCGTCGCGCTCGTCTGCTTCTGCGCCCACGTCTGGACGAGGAATCCGAGCGCGCTCGCGAACAAGCCCGTCACGAGCAGGGCGCCCCACACCGTCCACCCATGCGGCACCGCGAGGCGCGGCACGGCGAGGATCCCGAGCCCGGCGAACGAGACGACCATCTCGACCATCGTGAACGCGAGCGCGTCGTAGCGCGGCGCGTACCGCTCCATCAGCACGATCTGAAGCGAGAACACCGCGGCCGCCGCGAGGACGAGCAGGTCGCCGCCGGTCGCGCCGCCGTGGACTCCCGCGAGGAACCCGAGGCCCAGCATCGCGAGCGCCACCCCGCCCCATGCGGCACGCCCGATCTCGAGCCGGAAGCACGCGAACGCGAGCAACGGCGTGAGCACGACGTACATCCCGGTGACGAACCCGGCGCTCGACACGCTCGTCCGCTCGAGCCCGAGCGTCTGCAGGACATAGCCGGCACCGAGCAACCCTCCGGCCACCGAGGCCGCGGCGAGCCCCGGCCACCCGAGCCCCCGCAGCCTGCGGGCGGAGGGCACGGCAAGCGCGAGCGAGGCGATCCCGAACCGCAGCGCGAGGAAGGGGAAGAGCGGGTAGAGCGCGACCGCGTCCTTGACCTGGACGAACGTCACACCCCACACCACCGTGACAGCCACGAGGGCGAGGAGCGCAAGCATAGGAAGTGTCTAGGTAGTAGTCAGCCGGTGAACAAAATGTGCAATTAGGCGGACCTGCACGCTAATCTGTTCACAGATGTCGCAGGCTCTTGACGCTTTTGGCCGGCCCCTCCGCGACCTTCGGATCTCGGTGACGGACCGCTGCAACTTCCGGTGCACCTACTGCATGCCGAAGGAGGTCTTCGGCCATGACTACCGGTTCCTGGACAAGAAGGAGCTGCTCGACTTCGACGAGATCACCCGCGTCGCACGGGCCGCGGTGTCGCTCGGCGTCCAGAAGATCCGGCTGACGGGCGGCGAGCCGCTCGTCAGGCGCGACGTCGAGAAGCTGATCGCGATGCTCTCCGAGCTCGATGCCGAGCTCACGCTGACGACGAACGCGTCGCTGCTGCCGCGCAAGGCGCAGGCGCTGAAGGACGCCGGGCTCGATCGGATCACGGTCAGCCTGGACGCGATGGACGATCCCACGTTCCGCACGATGAACGACGTCGACTTCCCGGTCCAGCGGGTGCTGGACGGGATCGAGGCCGCCCGCGCGGTCGGATTGCCCGTCAAGGTCAACTGCGTCGTCAAACGTGGCGTGAACGAGAGTCAGATCGTGCCGATGGCGCGGTACTTCCGCGAGACCGGCGACACGCTCCGCTTCATCGAGTTCATGGACGTCGGTGCGACGAACGGCTGGCGGATGGACGACGTCGTCCCGGCCTCCGAGATCGTCGCCACGATCGACAAGGCGTTCCCGATCGAGCCCGCCGGCGCGAACTACCGAGGCGAGGTCGCCAAGCGCTGGCGCTACAAGGACGGCACCGGCGAGATCGGGGTGATCGCCTCCGTCACCCAGCCGTTCTGCGGCGACTGCACCCGGTCGCGGATCTCTGCCGAGGGCAAGCTCTTCACGTGCCTCTTCGCCGTCCGCGGGCATGATCTCCGCGCTCTGATCCGCTCGGGCGCCTCCGACGAGGAGCTTGCGGCCCGCCTCACCGACATCTGGCGTGTGCGCGGCGACCGCTACTCGGAGCTGCGCGCCGACGCGACGCCTGCCGAAACGGCATTGGCCGCCGACGCCCCGCGCGTCGAGATGTCCTACATCGGCGGATAGCCGACCTCGGTCCCCGGCGGGGAGATGGAAACCCGTCTCCGCCGAATGATCGGCCAGGACCACCCATTAGGGGGACCCAGGATGTGGCAGGATTCGTCCGGTTCCGCGCCAGGTTGACCTAACTTTTCTCGAAGGGGAGGCTCTCTGTTCATGAAGTCCTCGTGCACGACTGCTGCCGGCAAGTCCCGCACCGCTGTCCTCCTCCTCGTCCTGGCCGCGTTCGGCGCGCTCCTCATGGTCGGCGCAGCCCCGGGCAGCGCAGCTCAGGGCGGCGGCACGGGCGTCCCGTCCTTCACCCCCGCACCGGTCGCGACGCCGACCCTGCCCGACCCGGTGCGCACCCACGACCGCGGCGACTGGTTCCGCCACGTCTGCGCGGTCGCCGGCGGGAAGGACGCCGGCTGCGGCGCCCAGGTCGTCAGCAACTCGGGCGGAACCCCGCTCGCTTCGACCTCGCCCCCCTCGAGCGCCTACGGCCCCTCCCAGTTCCACACGGCGTACAACCTCCCCACAGGCCCCTCCACGGAGACGATCGGCATCGTCGACGCCTACGACGACCCGACGATCGAGGCCGACCTCGGGGCCTACGACACGTTCTACGGCCTCCCCGCGTGCACGACCGCGAACGGCTGTTTCAGGAAGGTGAACCAGACCGGCGGCACGACCTATCCGTCCGGGAACAGCTGGCACCTCGAGATCGCACTCGACGTCGAGACCGCCCACGAGATCTGCCAGACCTGCAAGATCCTGCTCGTCGAGGCGACGAGCAACTCGCTCGCGAACCTCGGCGCCTCGGTCGGCGAGGCGGTCGCGCTCGGCGCGAACGTCGTCTCGAACTCCTACGGCGGGAGCGAGTACTCGGGTGAGACCTCCGACGAGAACACCTACTACAACCATCCAGGCGTTGCGATCACCGCGTCCACGGGCGACGGCGGGTACGGCGTCGAGTTCCCGGCCGCCTCGAAGTACGTGACCGCCGTCGGCGGGACAACGCTCGCCCTCAACTCCGACAAGACCTGGAAAAGCGAGTCGGTCTGGAGCGGCGCCGGCTCGGGCTGCTCGGCCTACGTGACCAAGCCCGCCTGGCAGGTCGATACAGGTTGCGCCAGGCGCACCGTGGCCGACGTGTCGGCCGACGCGGACCCGAACACGGGCGCCGCGGTGTACGACTCGGTGGGCGCGAAGAGCGGCGCCGCCTGGTACCAGGTCGGCGGCACGAGCCTCGCAGCGCCGCTGATCGGCGCGGTCTACGCGCTCGCGGACAACTCGACTCTCGACTACGGATCGACACCGTACGCGCACGCCTCCGCCCTGCACGACGTCACGACAGGGAGCAACGGGAGCTGCGGAGGCTCCTACCTCTGCACCGGCGCAACGGGCTTCGACGGGCCGAGCGGTCTCGGCTCCCCGAACGGCCTCACGGCGTTCCTGTCCGGCCCGCTAACCCCCGACTTCTCGCTCGGCGCCTCTCCTTCGAGCTCGACGATCGCCCAGGGCGGCGGAACGAGCTACGCGGTGACGATGACGCCGCAGAACGGATTCGCCGACACCGTCTCGCTGAGCGTGTCGGGCCTCCCCGGCGGAGCCACCGGCGTCTTCGCGCCCACCTCGGTCAGCGCCGGTTCGACACTCTCGTCGACCCTCTCCGTGACGACGACCGCGTCGGTCGCTCCGGGGACGTATGCACTGATGCTCACCGGAACGAGCGGGACGCTCACGCACTCGACGG
>DASZLW010000242.1:0-2933 GCA_035552175.1 Gaiellaceae bacterium
GACGCGGTATGCCCGCGCCTCCGAGCAGGGCAGGCTCGTGCCCCGCGCAGAGATCGCCGCAAGAAGTGCGGCAGACGTGGGTCGGCGGTCCCGGGCGATCCGGAGCACCCGATCGTGCAGCCGGCCGCGGGCGCGCTACGGCCGTGTTGCGGCGCGCGTCGCCTCGACGTCCCGGGCGATCTGGTCGATCAGCTGGCTCTCGCTCGCGAACACCGCCTCGTCGCGGAGCCGCTCCCACAGCTCGACGATCACGCGCTGACCGTAGAGGTTCCCCTCGAAGTCGAGCAGGAATGCCTCGATGCGCCGCTCGGCGCCGCCGTAATGGGGATTGATGCCGATCGAGGTCGCCGCGCGGTGACCGCGCGTCTCGCCGGCGTAGATCCCGAACTTCGGCACGAGCAGCGTTCGGTCGGCGCGAAGATTCGCGGTCGGGAAGCCGAGCGTCCCTCCCCGGGCATCGCCCGATACCACGATGCCTTCGACCTCGACGGCACGCCCGAGCAGCATCGCCGCCTCCCGCACCTCGCCCTCCGCCACGAGCTGCCGGATCCGAGTCGACGAGACGCCCGGGACGATGGGCACGACCCGAGTCTCGAGCCCGAGGCGCTCGAGCAGCGCCAGATCGCCGGTCCGGCCTCTCCCGAAGCGGAAGGCCTCGCCGGCCGCGACGACGGCTGCACCGATCCCGCGGACGTAGGTCTCGGCGAACGCTTCGGGCGCGAGCGCGGCCACGTCGGGCGTGAACTCGACGACGAGGACGTCCTCCACCCCGAGCTCCTCGAGGAGCTCGAGCCGCCGCTCGAGCGTCGAGACGAGCTCCACGCCGTAGCCGAGCACCTCCCGGGGATGCGGGTGGAACGTCACGACCGTGTGGGCAAGGCCCGACACGTTGGCCGCAGACACGACCGCCTGGTGGCCGACGTGCACGCCGTCGAAGGTTCCGATCGCGACGGCACGCGGTTTCGGCTCGAGCTCGCCCGGCGCGTGCCAGACGTTCAAGGCCTCACCTCCGCCAACCTGGCCGTCGACTCGGTCCGCTCGGCAAGACGTTCCGCGCCCGGCATCCTGGGCCGCTAGCTCCCGGCATCGGTGTCGCCCTGTCGTCCGGCTCGCGGAGCGGCGTCGCTTCCCGTCCTGCCGACCTGATCGGTGGTCGGCTTGCCGGTGCTCGGCTGATCGGTGCCGGGCTGACCGGTTCCGAGCTGCGTACCGCCGGGCTGCGTGCCAGCGGGATGCGAACCACCGAGCCGGGCCACCTGAGCCTGACCGAGCCCGCCGGCGGCGCCGGGGAGGGTCGGAGGAGCGGTCCGCGCACGCGAAACGGCCTCGGCCTCCGCCTCGAACGCGAGGACCTGCGCGCGAAGCCCGTACGGCACCCGCTCGCGAGCCTCTTCCGTCAGTCGCGCGAGTGCCTCCGACACCGGCATCAGCCGTGCCGGGTCGGCCTCGTCGACCCTGAACGACCCCACCGCGGTTCGGCGAAGGGTCGCGCAGTGCCCCCCGAGGGCAGTCGCGATCGACCTGACGTAGGTCCCCGAGCTCACGTGGAGCCCGATCGTCACGTGGTCGCCTGTATAGGAGATGACGTCGAGCGCCCAGACCTGCGAGCGCCGAAGGGGCATCTCGGTCTCGATGCCCCTACGAGCCAGCCGGTAGGCCCGCTCGCCACCGATCTTCACCGCCGAGGCGGCGGGGATCGGCAGCTCGATCTCACCGCGGAGGCGCTCGAGCCGTTCGTCGAGCTCCGCCTTGCCGGGAGCAGGATGCCGCTCGAGGATGTCGCCCTCGGTATCTCCGGTCGAGGTCGTCGAGGTGAGGTCGACGTCCGTGACGTAGCGCTTGTCGAGCCCCGAGAAGCATGGAGCCAGCTTAGTTGCCGTTCCGGACAACAGAAGCAGCAGCCCGGTCGCAAGGGGGTCGAGCGTCCCTGTGTGACCCGTCTTCGCCCCCGTTCGCCGGCGGAGCTCCGAGACGAGCGCAAAGGAGGATGGGCCCGCCGGCTTGTCGACGAGAACGATCCCGACCGGAGTCGAGCCGCGCGGCGGCACTAGCTCCCGCTTGCGTCCAGGGCGAGGAACTCGCCGCGGATGAACCCGATGATCTCCGCGACGGGTAGCTCGCTCGAGAATCCCGCGGCCCGGCGATGGCCGCCGCCCCCGGACTTGCGGGCGATCGCGGACACGTCGATCGCATCCGAGTCCGATCGAAGCGAGATGCGATGGAGTGGCCCACCAGGTGAGGGTGGCTCACGGATGAGGGCGACGAGCTCGGCGCCCTCGCACTGGCGCAGGTAGTCGATGATCCCCTCCGAGAACGGCTCCTGCGCTCCGACCTCGGCGAAATCCGTTCGCAGGAGATACGAGATGACGAGCCGGCCGCCCTCGTGGGATTGCGCCCGCTCGAGCGCCCGCGCGAGAAGCTTCAGCTTCGGAAGCTGCACCGTCTCGTAGACGTGCTTGAACACCCGCTCGACATCGGCACCCGCCTCGATCAGCTCGGCAGCTAATTGGTGCGACTTCGGGGTCGTGTTCGAGTACTGGAACCGGCCCGTGTCGGTGACCAGCCCGACGTACAGCGCTTCGGCGATCGCCGGCGACAGCTCGAGCTCGAGCGCGCCGAGCAGGTCGCGAACGATCTCCGCGGTGGACGACGCATCCGCGACGATGAGATTCACTCCGCCGAACCGGGAGTTGTCGTGATGGTGATCGACATCGATCACGAATGCCGCGAGGTCGAGCAGACCGGGGTCGGGGCCGATCCGCCGTTCGTTTGCGCAATCCACGGCCAGAACGACGCGATCGGCGAGGTCGGAAGGGAGCTCCCGCAGAACCTCGGAGAGCTCCATGAAACGATATTCGCCCGGGAAGGCAGCTTCTCCGGACAGGTACATGACGACGTCCTTCCCGAGCGCGCGCAGCCCGAGAGCCGCACCG
>DASZLW010000243.1:0-3199 GCA_035552175.1 Gaiellaceae bacterium
GAGGCCGTGCTCCGCGACCGCGGCGCCCTGATCACGATCGGCGTCTCGTCGGCGACCTCGTCCGTCTTCAGCCGCTGGATCACCTTGTTGACGATCGCCCCGGGCTGAAGCCGGTTCGAGCCGAGCGCGACGTAGAAGTCCTCGGCCTTGCGGAACCCGGAGTCGCGGATCACCTGCGCGAGGACGGCCGAGCCGCGGAGCTTCGCGTACGGCAGGTTCTGCTGCTTCAGCGCGTGCTCGAGCGCCTCCCGGCCCTTGTGCTCCTGATCCTCGCGCGTCTCGCGCTGGAACCACTGGCGGATCTTGTTGCGCGCACGCGAGCTCTTCGCGACCGACATCCAGTCGCGTGAGGGGCCGCGCTCCTGCTTCGAGGTGAGGATCTCGACGATGTCGCCGTTCTGCAGGCGGTAGTGGAGGGGGACGATCCGGCCGTGCACCTTCGCGCCGACCGTGCGATGCCCCACGTCCGTGTGGACGGCGTAGGCGAAGTCGATCGGGGTCGAGCCCGCCGGGAGGGCCTTCAGCTGGCCCTTCGGCGTGAAGACGTGCACCTCCTCGTCGAAGAGGTCGGTTCGGAACGTCTTCATGAACTCGTGAGAGTCCGGCTCGCTCGTGCCGACGTCCATCAACTGCTTCACCCACTGCGTCCACTCGTCGTCGTGGCCCTTCCGGCGGCCGCCCTTGTAGATCCAGTGGGCGGCGACGCCGAACTCGGCCGTCTCGTGCATCTCGCGGGTGCGCACCTGGATCTCGAGCGGGCGGCCCTGGGGCCCGATCACCGTCGTGTGCAGTGCCCGGTACCCGTTGAACTTGGGCATCGCGACGAGATCCTTGAAGCGGCCCGGCATCGGCTTCCAGAGCGAGTGGATCAGCCCGAGCGCGCCGTAGCAGTCGCGCGTCCCCTCGTCGCCGCCGCGCTCGACGATCACGCGCATCGCCGTCAGGTCGTAGATCTCGTTGAACTCGCGGCCCTTGCGGACCATCTTGTCGTAGATCGAGTAGAAGTGCTTCGCGCGGCCCGAGATGTCGACGGGGATGTCGACCTTGTCGAGCTCGTGCTGGAGGACGTGCGCCGCCTCGCGGACGTGCTCCTCGCGGTCGGCGCGGCGCTCGGAGACCATCTGCTTGATCTCCTCGTACTTGCGCGGGTGGAGCGTCCCGAAGGCGAGATCCTCGAGCTCCCACTTGAGCGCGTGGATGCCGAGCCGGTGCGCGAGCGGCGCGTACACCTCGAGGGTCTCGCGCGCCTTGCGCACCTGGGTCTGCTTGCCCATGTACTCGATCGTGCGGAGATTGTGGAGCCGGTCGGCGAGCTTGATCAGGATCACGCGGACATCCTCGGCCATTGCGACGACGAGCTTGCGGTAGTTCTCCGCCTCGGCCTGCTCACGGCTCTGGAACTGGACGCGCGTCAGCTTCGTCACTCCCTCGACGAGCTTCGCGATCTCCTCGCCGAACTCGGCCTGGATGTCCTCGATCTGGATCCCGGTGTCCTCGACCGTGTCGTGGAGGAGCGCGGCGGCGATCGTCGGCTCGTCCATCCGCAGACCGGCCAGGATCTTCGCCGCCCCCCATGGATGGTGGATGAACTCCTGCCCCGATCGGCGCACCTGCCCGTCGTGGGCATCGGCCGCGTACTGGAACGCCCGGGTGATCAGCTCCCGATCGAACTCGGGCTTGTACGCCTCAAGCTCGGCGAGCAGTTCGTCGACAAGATCCTGGTGCCGCTCGAGTACCGCCATCAACCTATTTTACCCCTGGTTTGTAAGGAACCCTTCCCCCGGAGGCACAGGAAATCGCGGCACGGGCGGGAAGTTGTCGGTCCCGTGTTCCGCCGTCGCCGCGAAGCCCGCAGACTCCGACTCGCCACACGCCTCCTGCTCGCTCTGACGAGGTAGAGCCGGAAACGGCAGCTGCCGTTCCCCTCGTTCCTGCGAGTCGCGCGCCAGGGCTGGGGTCACGTCGGGCGATCCATCAAATCTACGCCTTCCAGCCGTCTCGCGGCGATCGTCTCGCGGCGACCGTCTTGCGGCAATCAGGCCGCGCGGGCGAGCGGCGGCGCCTCGAGCAACGCACGGAAGCTCTCGGACTCGAGCAGGCTGCGCTTGCCGCCGCTCGCGAGGTCGAGCTCCTCGAACACGGCACGGACGTCCGGTGTCCATGCCCCCTCACCGCGGCGCCACTGCTCGGCGAAGTAGGTGCGGAGCTCCTCGTAGCGCTCCTCGGTGTCGAAGATGCGACGCACGACGAGCTGCGGGGACACGGTGCCGTTCCAGCGGTTCTCCTGGAGCCGGAACGCGACGTCGTACTGCCCGACCCTGCGGTACCGGTCGATCTGGGAGCCGAAGCCGAACGCGATCGCCGAGCCGGCATCGCGGCCGCGCTGGCGGACACGGAAGCGCAGATGCTTGCCCTCCCCGACGGTGTCGAGCGCGCCGAGCTCGCAGCCGTCGGCGAGGAGCATGATCCCCGGGTTCCCGAGGCCGAACGGTGCCAGCCGGCCGAGCTCCTCGCAGAGCTTCAGGCCGAGCTCGGAGCCGCGGACGATCGCGTCGACCGGAACGCGCTGCCGGAGATCCTCGTCCGTGAGCGAGGCGTCGGCATAGGCGGCGAAGGCGTCGGCGAACGGCTCGACGTTCTCCGGGTGGATCGAGAGCCCCGCGGCGGCGCGATGACCGCCGAACCGCTCGAGGTGCTCGGCGCATGCCGACAGGCCGCCGTGGAGATCGAACGAGCCGCCGGCCCGTCCGGATCCCTTCCAGTCGCCCCCGGAGGCGGCTCCGGCGATGAGGACGACCGGCCGGCCGAAGCGCTCGACGAGGCGCGAGGCGACGATGCCGATCACGCCCTCGTGCCAGTCCTCTCCCGCGACGACGTACCCGCGCCGGTCGCGCCGCGAAGCGGGCCAGGACTCGATCTCGGCGACCGCGGCCCGCAGGATGCGCTCCTCGACGGCCTGCCGCTCGCGGTTCAGATCCTCGAGCTGCTCGGCCAGCGCCGAGGCCTCCGAAGCCTCCTCGGAAAGGAGCAGCGCGAGCGCCGCCTCGGGCCGGCCGAGCCGCCCGGCCGCGTTGATGCGCGGGGCGAGCCGGAACCCGATCGCGCCCTCGTCGCAGGCGGCCGGATCGACGCCGGCGACCTTCATGAGCGCCCGCAGGCCGGGCTTCTGCGTCTGAGAGAGGCGGCGAAGCCCGGCGAG
>DASZLW010000244.1:0-2081 GCA_035552175.1 Gaiellaceae bacterium
GCGAGGTGGTGATCGTCGACGGCGGCTCGACCGACGCAACGCTCGAGATCGCGGCCGGGCACCGGGCGCGAACGATCTCGCAGGCCGGAACCGGCCTCGCAGACGCCTGGAACTCGGGCATCGCCGCGGCCGCAGGAGAGCTGATCGCGTTCCTCGACAGCGACGATCTCTGGGAGCCGGCGAAGCTTTCCCGCCAGGTGAGCCTGCTCGCGGCCGAAACCCGGGCCGACTGCGCGATCAGCCGGATGCGGTTCGCGCTCGAGCCGGGCCTGCCGATCCCGACCGGGTTCAGGCCCGAACTGCTCGAGGGCGATCACCTGGCGCAGATGCCGAGCGCGCTCCTCGCCCGGCGCGAGGTGTTCGAGCGGATCGGGGACTTCGACACCCGGTTTGCGATCGCCTCCGACATCGACTGGTTCAGGCGCGCGGGTGACGCCGGGATCAGGATCGGGGCCGTGCCCGAGGTGCTCGTCGTCAAGCGCGTGCACGACACGAACCTCTCGACGCTCGGCGGCGCGGCACTCAACTCCGAGATCGTGGCGCTCCTCCGGAGCTCGGTCGAACGGCGACGCGAGGCGCGATGAACGAGCTCGTCAGCGTCGTGATCCCGGTCCGCGACGGCGGCCGCTTCCTCGCCGCTGCGATCGAGAGCGTCCTCGCGCAGGACTACGAGCCCCTCGAGGCCATCGTCGTCGACGACGGCTCGACCGACGACTCGTTCGACACGGCCACGAAGTTCGGCTCGCCCGTCCGCCTCGTGTCGCAGGCCGCCCAGGGCGTCGCCGCGGCGCTCAACCACGGGGTGCAGCAGAGCTCGGGCGGCCTGCTCGCGTTCGTCGATGCGGACGACCTGTGGACGCCGGGAAAGCTGAACCGGCAGGCCGCTCTGCTGGCCGAACAGCCCGGCCTCGACGCGGTGTTCGGCCACGCCGAGCACTTCCGGGGCGACGACCCGACGGTGATCACGATCCGGGCCCAACCGGCCTATTCGAAGGGAACGATGCTGATCCGGAGAGCCGCCTACGACCGCGCGGGCGCCTTCTCTTCCGAGTGGAGGCTCGGCGAGTTCGTCGACTGGTACGCACGGGCGGTCGACGCCGGGGTTTCGAGCGTGATGCTGCCCGACGTGCTGCTGCTCCGCCGCGTGCACGACAACAACATGGGCGTCCTCCACCGCGCCGACCACGGCGACTACGCGCGCGTCCTGAAAGCCGTGCTCGACCGGCGCCGAGCGACCTGATCGATCAGTGCGGTCGCGGGCGCCAGCCGATCGGATTCGTGAGGTCGACGACGGGTTCGCTCCCGTCCGACACGGCGTACAGCACCGCGAACCGAGCGGGAATCTCGTCCACCTCGATCGCACGACGAACGACATCGACGCAGTCGTCGTGACGGAGCCAGGTCGGGCGAAGAGCGGGATCGTCCGGCCACTCGTCGACCGGCGACATCCCGCCGAACCGCAGACAGACGACCTCGAGCCCCCGGTGGGCGGCGTAGTAGCGGCCGAGGGACTCCATCATCACCTTCCCGGCACCGTACGGCGAGTCGGGCCACGGGACGGCGTCGGGGGCGAGGGTCCCGGGCCCCTCCCAGCTCGCGTACCGGTCGGCATGAACGGAGCTCGCCATGATGACGCGACGGACGCCTGCAGCGGCCGCGGCCTCGTAGACGCGGTGCGTCATCGCCGTGTTATCGGGGTCGAACGAGTGTTGGAAGGCGTATTCGGTCGTCGTGTTCCAGGCCAGGTGCACGACCACGTCCCGGCGCCGGAACAGAGGGCGCAGGTCGGCGGTCCGGAGATCGCAGTCCGGCAGATCGAGCCCCGTCAGCTCGTGACCGTCGAGCCCGTTCATCAGCACGCTGCCGATCGTTCCCGCCGCCCCCGTGACCACCACTCTCGCCATCGCCCTCCGATCTTGGCGAAACGAGACCGGGCACGCCGCCGGCTCGATCGCGAACCCTTGTACGACGTGGTTTGCGCCTATCTCGGGGAAGAAGAAGCGGGTGGCGGGAATCGAACCCGCGTAATCAGCTTGGAAGGCTGGAGCTCTACCATTGAGCTACACCCGCGCTGACCCCAG
>DASZLW010000245.1:0-21927 GCA_035552175.1 Gaiellaceae bacterium
CGGGCGAACGCGAGCGCGGCGCCGGAGACGATCGCCGGCCACAGGTTCGGGAGCACGATGCGCACGAACGACTGGCGCGCGCTCGCGCCCAGCGACGCGGCCGCCTCCTCCATCTCGGGATCGAACTCGATCAGCACCGGCTGCACGGAGCGGATGACGAACGGCAGCGTCACGAACAGCAGCGCGAGCAGGATCGCCCAGCGTGTGTAGGCGATGTCGATCCCCACCGGCGAGCCCTTGCCGTAGAGCGCCAGCAGCGTGAGCCCGGCGACGATGGTCGGCAGCGCGAAGGGCAGGTCGATCACCGCGTTGATCGCCGCCTTGCCGCGAAACTCGTCCCGAACGAGCACCCACGCCGTCAGCGTCCCGAAGACGGCGTTCGTGAGCGCCGCGAGCGCCGCCACGACGAGCGTCAGCTTGAGAGCCGCAACGGGCTCCCGCGCCGACACCGCGGTCCAGAACCCCGACCAGCCGGCGTGCTTGGACTGCCAGACGAGCGCCGCGATCGGAAGCGCGACGACGACGATCAGGAACGTCGACGCAAAGCCGAGGGAGAGGGCGGTCGCAGCCCTCTCCCTCGGTTGCCTCAGGATGGCAATGCGCCCCCGCGCACCGGGAGCCTCGGTGTAGCCGCTCAGTTGGACGGCCCTCCGACCGACGACTCGATCCCGTACATGAGGCCGTTCGGCGGGGTGAACCACTTCTTCTGCGACGCGGCGTAGCCGCCGAGCGTCTTGTCGGCGAGCGTGATCTGGCCCGGGCGGACCGGGAACTTCGTGAACTGCTTCGCCGCCGTCGGATTGACGGGCCTGAACCCGTTCTGGCCGAAGACCGCCTGCGACGGCGCGGACTTGAGGAACTGGATGAACTGGTTCGCGACGTCCTTGTTGGGGCTGTTCTGCATCACGGCGATCGGGAGCTCGATCAGGAGCGTCTGGCGCGGGATCACGTACTCGACCTGCGTCCCCTTCAACGTCGCGGCGATCGCCTCGCTCTCGTAGGTGATGAAGGCATCGCCTTCGCCGGCGAGGAACGCCGCCGTCCCCGCCGAGCCCGAGGTCGGCTGGGCGACCACGTTCTTGAAGAGCTTCTTCACGTAGGCGATCGCCTGCGCGTCGCTCTTGCCGAGGTGGCGCTGCGCCGAGTAGGCGGCGAGGACGTTCCACTTCGCCGAGCCGGAGCTGAACGGGTCGGGCGTCATGACCTGCACGCCCGGCTTGATCAGGTCGTTCCAGCCCTTGATCTTCTTCGGGTTGAAGTGCCGGATGGCGAAGGCGACGACCGTGTTCGCGACGATGCCCTTGTAGGACTGCTCGTTCCAGCTCTTGCTCACGAGCCCTGCGTCGACGAGGATCTGCACGTCGCCCGGCCAGGACGGGAAGATGATGTCGCACGGCTGGCCGGCCGCGACCGCCTGGGCCTGGCTCGTGGACGGGCCGTATGACTGTGTGAAGTTGACTCCCTGCCCCTGGGGCGTGTTCTGGAAGTTCGCGATCAGGGTGGCGAGAACAGGCTTGGGCGTCGAGTAGGCAACGAGGTTGATCGTCGTGCTCGCGCGCCGCGCACTCGCGAAGGTCGGAATCACGCCCGCGAGAGCGAGCGCACCACCTGCGACGGCGCCGCGGCGCAGCAGCGTCGCGCGATCGAATGTCTCAGCGATCTTCTCGGACTCGGAACTCATACATGGTCTCCTTCTCTCTCGGACCGGCACGCAGACGGATCTGTCGAATACCCGGCTTTCCTACTGGGGAAGTGAAGAAATACATGAGATTCGCTAATCTGTCAAATAACGAGTGCTTCTGGCGATGGCCCGCATGAGGTGCGTTCCGGGCTCGATCCTCATGGCTGATGGATGTGGCCGGGCGACGCGCTTCAGTATGCAAAGCACCTATTCCGGTCGCGGCGCCGCGGAGAGCCGCGGCAACCGCGAGTGAAGCGGCCCGGACGGACGCCCGCCGTCGCCGGTAACGTTCGCCGCGGAGGCTCAGCCGTTTCCGGCATCGACGATCACCCCTCGCACCGCCAACCGCTCGACCCGGGGGTCGCTCCGTCGCCGGTCGAAGGGGTGCCGTCGGCTCGCGCGATCCCGGCACCTGGTTCGCGCGCCGACCTGCTGCGTGCCTCGCCGCCGCTCTTCGCCTCCTCGCGGCTCGATCGGCTGACCCGCGTTCACCCGGTCGTGCCCGTCCTCGTCTTCGGGCCCGTGATCGTCCTCTGCTGGGTGATGGCCATCGATCGGCTCACCGCGGAGACGCTCCCGGTCGCGCTCGGCGCCGGCTACCTCTTCTGGACGCTCGCCGAGTACTGGGTTCACCGGAAGCTCTTCCACCTCGAGCCGAAGAGCAACCTCGGCGCGCGCGTGCACTGGATCATCCACGGCGTCCACCACGACCATCCGAACGATCCGCGACGGCTCGTGATGCCGCCGATCGTGACCGTGCCGCTCGCCCTCTGCTTTGCCGCGCTCTTCGTCGCCGCGTCCGGGCTGCCGGACGCCTGGGGCGCGGGCGCAGGGTTCTTCACGGGGTATCTCCTCTACGACATGCTCCACTACTCGCTGCATCACACGAGGCCGCGAAGCCGGCTCGGGCGACTGCTGCACGAGCTCCACATGCGCCATCACTTCGAGGACGACGAATGCGGCTTCGGGGTCAGCGCTCCGTGGTGGGACACCGTCTTCGGCACCGCCGCTCGCCGCCGGTCGACGACCCGGCCCGCGTCTCCGTAGCCCCACCCCCGCGGTAGACGAGGAGGGCGACCCCGCAGCGGCCCGCACCGGCATCGGCAAACTGGGTGCATGCGGTTGCCGTGTAAGAGGCACCGAGCCGTCGGGACCGGCTGCGCGGTCGCAGCGGCGGTCGTGCTTGTGGCCGGTTGCGGCGGTGGGGGCAAGGCTCAGCCGACACCCGCCTACGTGCGGGCGGTCGACGCGGTCGCGAGTCGGCTCGATTCGGTGACGAACCACCTGTCCACGCCCACGGATGCGTCATCGGCGGCAGCCGAGCTCACCGAGGTCCAGACCGCGCTCCGGAAGGCGGCGAGGGAGCTCGCGGCGATCACGCCGCCACCTGCGATCAAGGAAGACCACGCTCGTCTCGTGAAAGCGGTCTCCGAGCTCGCAGCCGGCGTGACGCCTGTCGTCGCGAAGCTGAAGGCAGGCGATACGCCCAGTGGCGGTTCGCAGGGTGACGGCTCGCAGGGTGACGACTCGCAGGGTGAAGACGATCCTTTGGGGTCGCTCGTGGGTGCGGCGCAGGCCCGAGCGGCGATTGCGGCGATCACGAAGGCCGGCTACAAGATCCAGATCCAGCTGCTCGACTGAACTGGCGCGACCGCGTCACCGGCTGTCGACCGGGCCGGTCGTCCAGTACCGTCGAGCCATGATCGGAGCGATGGCCGACAACGAGCATCTGGCGGCGAAGCTCGAAGAGTTCGCGGCGCTCCTCGAGCTGGCCGGCGCCGGGTACTACAGCATCCGGGCCTACCGCAGAGCAGCCGAGCTCGTCCGGGGAGCCGGACTCTCGGTGGCTGAGCTCGTCGCTCACGGACGCGTCCGTGCGTTGCGCGGGATCGGCCCCGGCGTCGAGGCTCGGCTGCGCGAGCTCGTCGAGACGGGCGAGATCGCCGAGGTCGTCGAGCTCCGGCAGACGGTCCCGATCGAGCTCGCAGCGGTCGGCCTCCTGCACGGCTTCGGCGCGAAGCGCGGTGCGGCGATCGGCGCGGCTCTCGGGATTCGCACGGCAAGCGAGCTGCGTGAGGCGGCCCAGGATGGGCGGCTGCGGGAGGTTCCCGGGATCGGACCGAAGACCGAGGCGAAGATCGTCGCGGCCCTGGCGAGCGGACGCCCGAAGTCACGCCGTCCCCTTCTCCTGCCGCGGGCGCGCGAGCTGACTGGGCAGCTTGCGCACGCACTCGGCGGCCTGCCGGCGGGCGACGCGAGACGCTGGGCCGACTCGTCGAGCCGGCTGGCAGTCGTCGTCGTCTCGGACGATCCCGCCGCCGTCCGCCGCTGCTTCGCCGCGCTCCCTCAGATCGTGTCGATCCTCGCGCCGGACCCCGGTACGGAAGACGCCGATACGAAGGAGCTCGGTGTGACGACAGACGGAGTCCTGGTCGAGCTCACGGTCACGGACGCAGGCGAGTGCGGCACCGCACTCGTGCGCGCGACCGGGCCGGACGGGTATGTCGCCTCGCTGGAGCCGCTGCCGGCAGCATCGACCGAGGAGGAGGTCTTCCGGCTTCTCGGGCGGCCCTACGCGCCGCCCGAGCTGCGCGGATCGCCGCTTGCCGGACGTCCGCCGGATCTCGTCGAGCTCGACGACATCCGGGGCGACCTGCACGCCCACACGATCTGGTCGGACGGGAAGGACACCGTGCTCGAGATGGGCACTGCGGCTCGGGAGCGCGGGTACGAATACCTCGCGATCTGCGACCACACGCCGAACGTCGGCGTCGTGCCCGGGCTCGATGCCGGAGCGCTCCGCCACCAGGCCGAGGAGATCGCCGCGGCGAACGAGCGACTCGCCCCGTTCCGCGTCCTGCGCGGCGTCGAATGCGACATCCGGCGCGACGCGTCGCTCGATCTGCCCGACGACGTGCTCGCCGAGCTCGACTGGGTGCAGCTCTCCCTCCACGCAGGTCAGCGAGCACCGCGCCGCGAGCTGACGGCGCGCGTGACCGAGGCGATGCGGCACCCGGCGGTTCGCTGCCTCAGCCATCCGACCGGCCGGCTGATCGGCCACCGGCCGGAGAACGCGCTCGACCTCGAGCGGACCGTCGAGGTTGCGCTCGAAACGGGCGTCGCATTCGAGGTGAACGGCTTGCCGAGCCGCCTCGACCTCTCCGGCGAGCACGTCGCCACCGTGCTCGAGGCTGGTGCGAGCATCGTGTGCTCGACGGATGCCCACTCCGTTCGCGGGCTCGGCAACATCGAGCTCTCGGTGCGTACCGCCCGACGCGGCGGCGCGACCGCGGCGAAGGTGCTGAACACGCGGTCGCTCGAGAAGCTGCTCGAACGCTGACGGCACGGTCGAACGTGCCGGCACCGCACGGTGCCGGTCGAGTGGATTGTCGAGCACCGCCGATGGAGCAAAAGCCGGAGAGCCGGAGAGCCAGAGAGCAGAGACGCCGCGAGACGGAGTTTGATCGCGACCGGTGCGGCCGCGAGGCGTCGGCCTCGATCGTCGACGGCGGATTGCGCCCCCGGGCTCGGACCGCCGCGGCTTGAAGCCAGACTCGTTCCGTCCGGCCGGTCGGTCGTCGGCACCGGTCGCAATCAGGCCGAAACGGTCGACGTGTAACGCGAAACGGCACGGGTAAGAGCCGGGAAAGACCACCAAGGAGGAGAGATGCGTCACGGCGCTCCACTACTACTGATACTCGCTCTCGCGCTTGGATTGAGCGGATCCTTGGCAGCCGCTCCGGGGACCACCATGCAGGACCGGACGTTCGTGACGAACGCCGGCCACGCGGGTGCCGCCGAGATCGCCGAGGCAAAGCTCGCCCTGACCAAGACACAGAATCAGTCGACACTCGCATTTGCGCGACGGATGATCCGGGATCACACTGCGCTCGCCGCGAAGCTCAAGCTGGCCGCCAAGGCCTTCGGCCTGACGCCCCCGGCGAAACCGAGCTCGATGCAGACGGCGTCGATTACGGCGCTCGGCAAGCTCAAGGGCACGGCGTTCCTGAACAAGTACCGCCGGAGCCAGATCTCCGCTCATACGAGCGCAATCGCGCTCTTCACCGCCGAGTCGGAGCACGGCCAGGCGGCAGCGCTCAGGAGTGCCGCAACGGCTGCCCTGCCGATCTTGAAGATGCACCTCAAGATGGCGCAGGCCATGTCCACCTGACGAGAAGGGACCGCAAGCCTGCAGGGAAGCGGGCGCCGATTGCTCGGGCTGTCAAGGGAAGTCGAGTGATTTTCTCCGCCGCGTCGGTGCGTAGGCGCTGGCTAAGAAACCTGGTCGTGCGGGCCTGCGGGGTCCGGCGGCAGGACGGGATCGAGCTTCTCGGAGATGCAAATTGCGGCTAGGCAATGACGGGTCGGGCGACCGCCCCGTCGTGATGCGAACGTCGGCTCCGAAACCGGCATTTGCGGGGCATCAAGCGGGAGCGGCTGTAGCGTGAACGGGGACGGCAACGACCGGGCCGGTCTTTGCCTTCTCATTTCGCACGCCCGGGAGCGGGCGTCGCCTTTCGCGACTGAAAGAGGTGCACATGTCGAACGTGACGTCGGAGCTCGAGGCTCTCCTCTTGGAGGGCTCGTTGACGGACCAGGGGCTCCTCAGGGCGACCGAGTCCGCTCCGGACTTCCGCGTCCTTCCGGACGCCACCGTGCTCAAGATCGGCGGGCAGACGATCATGGACCGCGGCCGGGCGGCCGTCTATCCCGTGGTCGAGGAGCTGGTCGCCGCCAAGGCGGACCATCAGCTCCTGATCGGGACGGGCGCGGGGACGCGCGCCCGCCACCTGTACTCCATCGCCGCCGGCGTCGGCCTGCCCACGGGCGTCCTGACCGGTGTCGGCTCAGCCGTGGCAGGCCAGAACGCCGAGATGCTGGGCCTGCTGATGGCCAAGCACGGCGTACCCGTCATCGGCGGCGCCGGGCTCGCGGCCGTGCCGCTCGTCCTGGACCAGGTCCACGCAGTGATCTTCGGCGGGATGCCGCCCTACGGCATGTGGATGCGCCTCCCGGAGCAGGGACTGATCCCGCCGTACCGGACGGACGCCGGCTGCTACATGGTGGCCGAGAACTTCGGATGCAAAGCCATGATCTACGTCAAGGACGAGGACGGGCTCTACAGCGCCAACCCCAAGACGAGCTCCGACGCCGAGTTCATCCCGCGGATCACGGTCGACGAGCTGACGAGCCGCGGCCTGCAGGACTCGATCATCGAGTTTCCCGTCTTCGACCTGATGAAGTCGGCCCGGTACGTCCGGTCCGTGCAGGTCATCAACGGGCTCGTTCCTGGGAACATCACCCGCGCCCTCGCCGGCGAGCACGTCGGCACGATCATCACCGCCGACTGAGGAGGACTGCGACCATGACCACCGCTACGAACGAGGCGAAGCACGTCGAGTCGCTGCTCGCCCGCCAGACTCTCCTCGACACCGACCTGACCCGGCCGGCCACCGACCGGGAGCCCATCCGCCTGCTGCCGTGGCTGACCGTCGTCAAGGTCGGCGGGCGCTCGATCATGGACCGTGGCGCCGACGCCATCCTGCCCCTGGTCGAGGAGTTGCGGCGGGTCCTGCCCGAGCACAAGATGCTCATCCTCACCGGCGCCGGCATCCGCGCGCGTCACATCTTCAGCGTCGGGCTCGACCTGGGCCTGCCCGTCGGCAGCCTGCAGGGCCTGGCCTCCACCGAGTCCGGCCAGAACGGGAACATCCTTGCCAGCCTGCTGGCCGGCGACGGCGTCTCCTACGTCGACCACGGCGTGGTGGGAGGCCAGCTGGCCATCCATCTCGCGGCCACGCAGGGTGTCGTCAGCGCCGCCTACCCGCCCTACAACGCCCACGAGTTCCCGCCGGCCGCCGGGCGCGTGCCGATGCATCGCGGCGACACCGGCGCGCTCCTCATCGCCGACGCCTTCGGGGCCCGCCGCCTCGTCATCGTCGAGGACATCGACGGCGTCTACACCGCCGACCCCAACCAGGGCTCGGCCGACCTCATTCCCGAGACGACGGCCGGAGCCCTCCTCGACGGCGGCCCGGCGACGCTGCCGGTCGACCGGGCGTTCCTCGAGGTGCTCCAGACCGCCCGGCACATCAACGCCGTTCAGGTCGTCAACGGCCTCGTCCCCGGCAACCTGACCCGGGCGCTGCGCGACGAGCACGTCGGCACGATCATCCGATCGAGCTGAGGCACTCTCCGACCGAAGATGCGGGGACGGGGCGCGGCCGACACGGTCCGCCCCGTCGAACCGTGAGCACCTGAGACCCGATCCGCCCGCCGTCGGCTGTTCCGGCATCGGCGACGGGAGCTAGCCGCCTCCCCGAGCAAGATCGGCGCACCGACGTCAGCGGCCGCGGCTCCCGCGACGGCATTCATCTTCCACTCATGTGGTGCGGCGTATGGTGGCCGCGCATGCGGGTCGAGCGTTCCCACTCGTGACCGGGGCGCTCACACGCATCGAGGGCCGAGGCCCGCGAGCGCGAGCGCGAGCGCGAGACAGGCGTCGCCGGTTCTGGCGCCGGTCGGCGGTCGGGATCGTCCTGCTTGCCGCTCTCGTCCTCTTCCTGACACTCTTCCTTCCGGGTGCCGGCAAGGGACCGTCCGGGCCTCGCACGGCGCCGACCTCGGTCGTGCGCCGGCGTACGCGTCCACCGGCGGCGCGGCCGGTTCGACGGACGGTCCTCGTCGACCACCGAGCGGGGAGCCTTGCGGCGCCCGTCCAGGATGCGTCGGGGACCCGCGTCGGCGGGCGCGTCGTGTTGCTCGGCGGGCTCACCGCCGCGGACACCTCGACCGACGAGATCGTCGTCGTCTCCTCATCTGGAAGCCGAATCACGGGACAGCTCCCTTCGGCGCGGCATGACACGGCTGCGGCCTCGATCGGCGGATACGCCTACCTGTTCGGTGGCGGCGACGGCGTCTCGCAACTCGACCAGATCGTCCGCGTCGACCCGTCGACCGGCGCGACTGCGGTGGTGGGTCGGCTTCCGGCGTCGAGCTCGGACTCCTCCGCGGCGGCGATCGGGCGAACGGCGTACGTCGTGGGCGGCTTCACCGGCACCAGGTGGCTCGACACAGTGGTGGCCTGGCGGCCCGGAACAGCCGCCCGGATCGTGGCGCGCCTTCCGACTCCGGTTCGCTACGCGGCCGTCGCGTCTGCCGACGGCCGCCTCGTCATAGCGGGCGGCTCGCTGCCGGACGGAACTGCGAGCGCTGCGGTGTACGAGTACACGCCTGGAAGACGCGCGCCGGTCAGGATCGGATCGCTTCCCGCACCGACGACCCACGCCTCGGCAGCCGCGCTCGGGGGTGTCGTCTACGTGGTGGGAGGCCGGGGCGCCCTGCTCGACACGCCGACGAACCGGATCGTGGCGGTGAACGTTCGAACCGGCCGCGTGCGTCCGGCCGGGTCGCTCGGCGCCGCGCTCTCCGACCTGACGGCCGTCGCGACGGGAGCGCGGATCCTCGTCGCGGGCGGGAGGAGTCGCTCGGGCACGACCGCGACGCTGTCGGAGCTCGTCGCAACGCGTGTCGCGGCACGCGTCCGACGTGGGCGTCCCGGGACGGTCGACGTCTATGCCCATGACCGCCCGAACATGCTGAGCCCGGTTGCGAGGACGGCGCGCTCACTCGTCTACGTGCCGAACAGCCAGAGTAACACCGTCGACGTGATCGACCCGCGCACCTACCGGGTGGTCGAGCGATTCCCGGTCGGCGCCCTTCCACAGCACGTCGTCCCTGCCTGGAACCTGCGCACGCTGTACGTCACGAACGACGCCGGCAACAGCCTGACACCGATCGATCCTCGGTCCGGACGCCCGGGACGCCCGATCCCGGTCGAGGATCCGTACAACATGTACTTCACCCCCGACGGTCGTCACGCGATCGTCGTCGCCGAACGGCTCCACCGTCTCGACTTCCGCAATCCCCGCACCTTCACCCTGCAACGCTCCGTGACGATGCCGTGCGTCGGCGTCGACCACATGGATTTCTCCGCCGACGGCTCGTCCCTGATCGCGAGCTGCGAGTTCTCGGGGCAGCTGATCGAGGTGAACGTCGCCTCCGAGCGGGTGATGGGCGCACTCACCCTTCCCGACGGCCCCGGCGCGATGCCACAAGACGTGAAGCTCTCGGCTGACGGCCGGATCTTCTACGTCGCCGACATGCGGGCGGGCGGAGTGTGGGAGGTGAGCAGCTCGCGCTTCCGGGTCGTCGGCTTCGTCCGGACGGGCGCCGGCGCTCACGGCCTCTATCCCAGCCGCAACGGCAAGCTCCTCTACGTCAGCAACCGCACCGCCGGCTCGGTCTCCGTGATCAGCTTCGCGACCCGCAAGGTGGTCGCGACCTGGACGATCCCGGGCGGCGGCAGCCCCGACATGGGCGGCGTCTCGGCAGACGGGCGAGTGCTCTGGCTCTCCGGCCGCTACAACGCCGTCGTCTACGCCATCTCGACGAGAACCGGCCGGCTGCTCGCGAAGATCCCGGTGGGGCAGGGCCCACACGGCCTCTGCGTCTGGCCCCAGCCGGGCCGCTATTCACTCGGGCATACGGGAGTGCTGCGCTGACGAGGCGATTCCATGGTGTCCCGGGCCGGGGTGCCTCCATGACCGGGCCTGCGGAAGCGTCGCGAAGGCCACTCCGAGCCCGATCACGATGGAGGCGAGGAGCAATCCGGCGCGCATGGCGGTTCCGCCGATCCTCGAGCTGGTTCGCTCGGCGAGCGCGTATCTGGCCGCTCGTGCCGCATAGACGAGCACGTGGACGGCGGTCGCACCGAACCAGACGATGAAGCTCGCCTTGTGGAGGAGAGACAGCATTCCGACATTGCCGAATGCCAGCAGCCCGACACCGGTACCGAAGAGCATCAGGGTCGAGAACACGAGGACCGGCGCCACCACGAGCCGCATCAGCGGTGCCGGCGGGCCCTTCTCGACGTAGCCGGGCGAACCAGCGTAGTACCGGAGAAAGCGGTAGCCGGTTGCGCCGAGCTTGAGTGCCACCGGCCCGAGGAGCAGCATGCCGACGAAGATGTGAACGGTGAGCAGCGGTTGGAGCCACGGGATCGTTGCGCCTTCGACCGCGAGCAGCACGATCAGAAAAACACCGGTGAGGGCGGTGAGGCGCAGGTTTCCGATCACCCCACCGCCGCGGCGGGAACGCGCTGCACGAGCTGTCGCCCGGATCTCCCCGACTCTCTGCATACGGCCAGATTGAACCGAGGCTTGATGAGGGGGCGATGAGATCTCACCGTTCGCTCATGGAGACCACGCCACAATGCTTCTCGTGCGGGTGCTGGTAGTCGAAGACGAGCCGAAGATGGCACGACTCCTCAAGCGGGGTTTGACCGAGGAGGGTCACGCGGCCGATGTGGCACCGACCGGCGAGGAGGCGCTCTGGATGGCACGCGCCCGCGAATACGAGGCGATCGTGCTCGACGTGATGCTGCCCGGGCTCGATGGATTCGCGGTCTGCTCGAAGCTCCGTGCCGACGGCGTGTGGACGCCCGTGTTGTTCTTGACGGCGCGCGACGGTGTTCGAGATCGCGTCGAGGGCCTCGACACCGGGGCCGACGACTACCTCGTGAAGCCCTTCTCCTTCGCCGAGCTGCTCGCGCGACTTCGCGCGCTCACACGGCGGGCCCCGCACGAGCGGCCGTCCGTGCTCGAGGTCGGGGGCCTCAAGCTCGACCCCGCGACACGGCGGGCCTGGCGGGACGGCACCGCGCTCGACCTCTCGGCGAAGGAGTTCTCGCTCCTGGCCCTCTTCATGCGCCGGGCCGGGGACACGCTCACACGGACGGAGCTCCTCGACGGCGCATGGGACATGGCGTTCGAGAGCCGCTCGAACATCGTCGACGTCTACGTCCGCTATCTGCGGGAGAAGATCGACCGGCCGTTCGGAGCAAGCTCGCTGGAGACCGTTCGCGGTGTCGGATACCGCCTGCGCGCCGACGGTACGTGATGAGCTCGCTCCCGATCCGCGTCCGGTTGACGCTTCCGTTCGCGTTCGTGATGGCGCTCGTTCTGGTCGCGAGCGGTGGATTCGTGTACGTGCGCGTCGGGGAGGCACTCCTGACGAGCGTCGACCAGACGCTTCGGGCTCAGGCCGCAGATGCCACACCGCGGGTCCAGGCCGGAGAACCTCTCGCCGACCACGACGCCGCCGACATCGCGCCGGTCGAGCAGCTCGTCACCTCCGACGGCCGGATCGTCTCGAGCACACCGCCGCGGCTTCCCTCGCTGCTCGATCCGGTCCGACGGGCGCAGGTGGCGGCGGGACACGTGGTGACCGAGAGCAGCGACGACTTCGTCGGGTTGAAGGACCGCTGGCGGATGCTCGCCGAGCCGATCGAGGTCGACGGGGCACGTGAGGCGCTGGTCCTCGCGGAACCGTTGACCCAGCGCCGCGAGGCGCTCGACCGGCTGCGCCGCGAGTTCCTGATCGCCGCTCCGGCGGCACTCATCCTCGCCGTGCTGAGCGGCTACCTCCTCGCGGCAGCGTCCCTCCGGCCGGTCGAGGCGATGCGCAGGCGCGCGGGCGCGATCACCGCCACGACACCCGGCACCCGGCTGCCCGTTCCGGCCGCCCGGGACGAGATCTCCCGGCTCGCCCAGACGCTGAACCACATGCTCGACCGCCTCGAGGCGGCCTTCGAGCACGAGAGGCGGTTCGTCGCCGATGCGAGCCACGAGCTCCGCACGCCCCTCGCTCTCTTGCGAACCGAGCTCGAGCTCGCCCTGCGCCGGCCGCGCTCGCCCGCGGAGCTCGAGCAGGCGCTTCGCTCTGCCGCCGAGGAGACGGAGCGTCTCAACCGGCTCGCCGAGGACCTCCTGCTCTTCGCCCGTGCCGACCAGGGATCGCTCCCCGTCAGACCCGAGCACGTCTCGACCCTGGAGACGCTTCACGACGTCGCGGCGCGCTTCGCGAACCGCGCCGAACGGGTCGGCCGGGTGGTGACCGTCGTGGCGGGCACGGACTTGGTCGTCGATGCCGACCCGGTGAGGCTCGAGCAGGCGCTCGGGAATCTCGTCGACAACGCACTGAAGCACGGTGAAGGCGAAGTGCGCCTCTCCGCAATCCGGCGCGACGGCTCGATCGAGCTGCATGTGACCGACGAGGGCTCCGGGTTCGATCCCGGCTTCGTCCAGCGGGCCTTCGACCGTTTCAGCCGCGCCGACGACGCGCGCAGCCCGGGCGGTACCGGCCTTGGCCTCGCGATCGTCGAGTTGATCTCCACCGCACACGGCGGCCGCGCCGGGGCAGCGAACCAGCCCGGCGGCGGTGCCGACGTGTGGATTTCGCTGACGGCCGTCCGCGCGCCGGCCGTCACCCGCTGAGTCGTTTCAGGTTCTCAGCATTCTCCAAGGGGCCGCTCATTGCGGTCTCATTTCGTACTGCGAACCTGATCGGGTCATGAAGGGAGCTCACCCATTCCCCCGGCCGGTCGCCACTCGCAATGCGGCGATCTCGCGTCTGCGCCGCGCAACCGCCGCAACCCTCCTTGCGGCGACCGCGGCCGCAGGTGCGATCGCAGGCTTTGCGGCGTCGACCGGGACGAAGGCGACCGCCGCTCCGACCTCGACGGACACGAAGGCCGCGGCGACGAGACCGACGGCGACCGCAGTGCCCGAGCCGGCGGCGACGACGCCTGCGAGCTCGGCTCCCGGATCGGACGGCTCGTCTTCCTCGTCGTCCGCTTCCTCTTCGACGTCAGCGGTCTCGTCCTCGTCCGCGCCGCCGGTCGTCGTCTCCGGAGGCTCATGACCCCGCCGGCGCGTACCTCCCTTCACGCCCTTGGCACGACCGCAGTGCTCCTGGCTGCGGATCCCGCGGCGATGCCCGTCGCACGTTCGCAACTCGTCCGCGAGCTGCGGTGCCTCGACCTGGCCTGTAGCCGATTCCGAAAGGACTCCGAGCTGAGCCTCCTCAACCGCTCACCGGGCCAGGCGGTCCCCGTCGGCGAGACTCTCTGGAACGCGCTTCGAACCGCGCTTTGGGCCGCAGCGCAGACGGGCGGCCTCGTCGATCCGACCGTCGGACGCACGCTGCGACTCGCGGGCTACGACCGCACGTTCATGCACCTGCGCGACCGCGACAGACGGCTCGTCGAGGCGCCGAGCGAGCTCGCCGGGCGTTACGGGGAGATCGAGCTCGACGCCGACGCCAGAACCGTTCGCCTCCCTGCCGGCGTCGAGCTCGACCTGGGCGCCACCGCCAAAGCACTTGCAGCCGACCGCATCGCTGCCGCAGCAGCAGCCTCTACCGGGTCGGGCGTCCTCGTCTCCCTCGGCGGCGACATCGCCGTAGCGGGCGAGCCGATCGAGGGCGGTTGGCCGGTGCTCGTCGCCGACAGCCACAGAGGCCCCCTCGACCAGCCTGGGCCGACCGTCGCGATCACCACCGGCGGGCTTGCGACCTCCAGCACGGCGCTTCGCCGGTGGCAGACAGCCAGAGGCGAGTACCACCACATCGTCGACCCCCGCACCGGTCGGCCGGCGACGGGCCCGTGGCGGACGGTGAGCGTTGCGGCAAGCTCTTGCGTCGAGGCCAACGCCGCAAGCACGGCCTCGATCGTCCTCGGCGGCCGAGCGCTCGAGTGGCTCGACTCGCGCAATCTTTCGGCACGGCTCGTTCACGAGCACGGAGCCGCCTTCCATGCCGGGCTCTGGCCTGTCGAGCTCTCCAGGGCGGGATGACGCTGCTCGCGAGCTCGGGCAGTGCCTGGTGGTTCCTCACTCGCGGCTCCGGGGTCGTTACGCTCGCCCTCCTGTCTGCGTCCGTCTGCCTCGGCGTTCTGACGAGCATTCGCTGGCGCAGCACCCGTGTTCCACGCTTCCTCGTCTCGGGCCTTCACCGCAACATCTCGCTGTTGGCTGTGGTCTTCCTCGCCGTCCACGTCGTGACGACGCTTCTCGATGCCTATGCGCCGATTCACCTCCTGGACGCCTTTGTCCCCTTCCTCTCGCCCTACCGGCCGATCTGGCTGGGCCTGGGCGCCCTCTCGTGCGACCTGGTCGTGGCCGTCGTCGTGACGAGCCTCCTGCGCGTCAGGCTCGGCTACCGAACCTGGCGGACGACCCACTGGCTGGCGTACGCGTCATGGCCCCTCGCGCTCGTCCACTCGCTGGGCACCGGCAGCGACGCGCGCACGGGGTGGCTCGCGGTGCTGGCGTTCACGTGCGTCGGCGCCGTGACACTGGCCCTGTGCACGCGGTTCCTCCACGGGCGCGGTGACCTCACCACCCGCTCCGGGCTCGCCGGCACAGTGCTCGCGCTGCCGGTCGTGACCTTCCTCTGGTACCAGTCGGGCCCCGGCCGACCCGGCTGGGCGGCGAAGGCCGGCACTCCGACCGCGCTCATAAGCTCGGTGAGCAACACCTCGGGGAGCCTCGAGAAGCGGATCGTTACCAAAGCGCCGTCCCCGAACCAGCTGCCGAGCACCTTCAGCGGCCGGGTCACAGGAGATCTGGCCGAGTCTGACGCCGATGCACAGGGGCTTGTCACCCTCCACATCGACTCGGCCGTCCGGGGCGGCCTCCAGGGCACGCTGCGGATCGCGCTGCGCGGGTTCCCGACCGACGGCGGCGGCGTGACCATGACCTCGAGCGGTGTCGCGTTCGCTGCGAAAGGCACTCCTGTCTTCGAGGGCAGCATCGTCGCGCTCAACGGGACGAACCTCAGCGCCGAGGTCACCTCCAGCTCCGGCGGCACCTATCGGCTCGCACTCGATCTGGATGTCGACAGCATCACGAACACCGTCAGCGGCACCGTAACCGGCCGGAGAGCATGAGCACCACGGCGATCACCGAGACCAACGCGATGCGGACGCCCTCGCCGCGGGAGCTTCCGCGGCTCCTCACGGGGCTTCGCTCGGAGAGACCGCTTTCGCTCGAGGAGCACATGCGGCTGCACGGACCGCTCGCGCACCTCGACCTGATCGCCGAAATCGAGGCAAGCGGCCTGCGCGGCCGCGGCGGCGGCGGCTTTCCGACCGGGAAAAAGCTCCGATCGGTCGCGGACCGGCGCGGCCGGCCGGTCGTGGTCGTCAACGGAATCGAGGCCGAACCCGCCAGCCGCAAGGACAAACTGCTGCTGCGCCACCTCCCCCACCTCGTGCTGGACGGAGCGGTCGCAGCGGCGCAAGCGCTTGGTGCGCGCAAGGTGGTCGTCGTCGTCGACGAGCGCTCCGCCGGCGAGCGGGCGGCCCTCGAGCACGCAATCGAGATCCGGAGGAGGCACCGCCTCGACGGCAAGATCGAACTGAGCCTCGCCGCGTCGCCCGGAGGCTTCGTCGCCGGCGAGGAGACGGCGGTCATCAACCTGCTGAACGGTGGCGAGGCGAAACCGACGTTCAAGCCTCCGCTCCCGTTCGAACGAGGCGTCGGCGGTGCGCCGACGCTCGTCCAGAACGTCGAAACGCTCGCGCACGTAGCCCTGATCGCGAGACACGGCGGCAACTGGTTCCGCGAGGTCGGGACGGCCGACCAGCCCGGCACGGCGCTGCTGACCGTATCGGGCGCCGTCGGCCGTCCCGGCGTCTACGAAATCGCCTTCGGAACGCCCCTCGTCTCGCTGCTCTCCGAGGCGGGCGGGGTACGAGGAGAACCGCAAGCCTTTCTCGTCGGCGGGTACTTCGGCGGCTGGGTCCCTGCGACCGGCGCCCGAAAGCTCGAGCTTTCAGACTCGAGCCTGCGAGACCATGGTGCCGTCCTCGGTGCAGGAGCGCTCGTCGTGCTTCCCGCATCGGCTTGCGGCCTCGTCGAGACGGCCCGTGTCACTCGCTATCTCGCGACCGAGAGCGCCGGCCAGTGCGGCCCCTGCGTTCACGGGCTCGACGCGATCGCCGGCGCGCTCGAGCACCTCGCCTTCCCTTCAGGTGTCGGTACCGTGCCGCACCGGCTCGACCGCTGGCTCGAACAGGTACGAGGACGCGGCGCTTGCCGCCATCCCGACGGGACAGCGCGTTTCGTCGCCTCCGCGCTCGAGGCCTTCCCCGGAGAGCTCGACCTTCATCTCCGTGGCCGCTGCAGCGGCCACGGCGGGACGGTGCTGCCGCTCGAGGTGGGCCGGCGATGAGCACCACCCTCCGCATCAATCCGATCGACTGCAAGGCGCACGGTCTCTGTGCCGAGCTTCTACCCGAGCGGATCAGCCTGGACGACTGGGGCTACCCGATCGTCGACACCGAGCCGGTCAGCCGCGATCTCCTGCAGCACGCACGGCGCGCAGCGGCCGCCTGCCCGACGTTGGCGCTTCTGCTCGCCTCCAAACGAGCCAAGTAGGCGGCGCACGGATCAGGCGTCGACATTCCGCCGAAAGCACTCGACCACGCCTTGGTCGACGGCAGCCACCTGTGCCCGCCGCCGAGCCTGCGACGCAGGGCTCGACGCCCGACCAGCCGGGCACCGCCGCGATCACGCTCTCGGCGGCTCCGCGCAGAGTGCTCGACGGCGAGAGAGAGCGCGGTGCGCTCAGGCCGAGGCGAGCAGCTCGAGGCGCGTGCGGACGGCGGCCTTGACGTCCTCGACGTCGACCTGTCCGAGCAGGCCCGATTCGTCGACATCGGGATCGGACTCGAGCCCGGCGAGCGATTGCCGGTACGCGCGCAGGGCGGCGGCGGGGTTGTCGATCGCCTCGTAGGAGCGGCCGAGCTGGAAGGCCGCGAGGCCGAACTGCGGGTCGGCGTAGAGGGCGGCGCGGAATGCGGCGATCGCGGCTGCCGGGTTGCCATCCTCGCTCTCCGCGAGACCGCGGAGGAAGTGGGCGGTTGCGTCGAGGGGATCGCGGGCGACAGCCTCCTGCGGCGCGTGGGCACGGCCGAGCGGCCGGCGCAGCGTCCGCGGCGCGAGCGGTGAAGCCGGGATGTCCGGGGCGGAGCGGACGGTGCCCGGCCGACCGGGGTCCTGGCACAGGGCGTCGGCTGCGCCGAGAACGAGAGCGCCTCCACGCGCAAGCGCACGACCGAGCCGCTCGATCACTCCCGCAACGGTGGGGCGGTCGAAGTAGATCAGGACGTTCCGGCACAGGATCGTGTCGAAAGGCTGCTCCCCGAGCGGCGGAACCGGATCGCGGACGAGGTTGTGGCACGCGAACCGGACGAGCGGGCGGAGGGCATCCGCGACGACGAGCTCCTGGCCGTCTTCCCTGAAATACCGCCGCCCGAGGTGCTCGGTGAGCTCGCGCGTCGATCTCGGCCGATAGATGCCGGCCCGCGCCCGCGCGAGTGCGGCAGCGGAGAGGTCGGTCGCGAGGATGGTGACCGGAGGATCGAAGGTGTTGAACGCCTCGCAGGCGAGCAGCGCGAGCGAGTAGGCCTCTTCGCCTGTGGCGCAGCCTGCGCTCCAGATCCGGATCTTCGGAGCCCCGTTCAGATGCGCCTGCCGGAGCAGAGCCGGCCAGTCGATCTGCGCGAGCTGCGCCGCGTCCCGGAGGAAGTAGGTCTCCTTCACCGTCACCTCGTCGAGCAGGCGGGCGGCGAGGTCGGGACCGGCGACGGGGTCGAGAAGCCGGCCGAGGAACATCTCCGGGTTCGCTTCGGCCCCGATCCGATCGAGCGCGCATGCGAGCGAGTCGAGCTGCGGCCCGCGCATGAGGATTCCGCTCTCGCGATGAACGCGGGCGGCGATCTCTGCCAGCGCCGCGCTCACGGCGTCGACCCGGTCGGGCGGAGCGCTGTCAGCCGCGCCGCGATCCGCTGCAGCGGGAGTACGATCTCGGCCCCACACTCGGCCGCCGCGCGCGGCATCCCATAGACGGCGGAGGTGGCCTCGTCCTGCGCGATCGTCATTCCCCCTGCGCGCTGGACGGCACCCAGCCCCTCGGCCCCGTCGCGCCCCATCCCCGTCAGCACGACCGCGACGGCATTCGCACGTGCGGTGGCCGCGAGGCTGTGCAGCAGGATGTCGCCGGAGGGTCGGTGGCGGGCAGACACAGGCTCTTCGTCGAGCCTCAGGCGGCCCGTGTCGTCGACGAGCAGGTGGGCTCCTTCGGGCGCGATCCAGACTCCGTGCGCGGGTCTCGATCCCGGCACCGCGAGCCGCACGGGCAACGGCACCTCGCCGTCGAGCCACTTTGCGAAGCCGTCGACGAAGCCGCCCGCGATGTGCTGGACGACGAGGATCGGGAGCGGAAATGTCGCGGGCACCGACGCGAGCAGCGAGGCGAGGGCGGGAGGTCCGCCGGTCGACGCGCAGATGCCGACGATCGATGCGGTGCGGCTCCACGAAGGATGGGCATATGACTTGCCGAGCCGGGCGCGCGGATGGCGAATCACCTTGACGCCGCTCAGGACCTTGGCCCGGTGGCGCAAGGTCGCGGCGAGCGCGCTCCGGGGGTCGGCGAGGTCGAGGTCGTGCTTCGGCACGGCGTCCAGTGCGCCGGCGGCGAGGGCCAGGAGCGCGCGCTCGGAACGGTGCTCGACGTGCCCCGAGAGCACGAGGATCGGGACGGGGAACGCGCTCATGATCTGCTCGATCGCCTCGACGCCGGACATCCCGGGCAGCTCGAGGTCCATCGTCACAAGATCGGGCTTCAGCCCGGGAAGCCGGGCGATCGCGTCCTCGGCGGTCTCGCAGACCGCGACCACCTCGAACTCGCGGTCGTACTCGAGGAGTCGCGAGAGCCCGAGGGCGTACGTCTTGGAGTCTTCGCAGACCAGGACTCTCCGGGCCCTCGCCGGCTTTGCGATCACCGCCCGATCAGCCGTTCGACGGTCTCGAGCAGCACCTGCTGGTCGAACCCGCGTTTCACCATGTACGCATCCGCGCCCGCTTCCATCCCCCGGCGGCGGTCGTCCTCGTCTCCCCGCGAGGTCACCACGACCACCGGGAGGGCGGAATGCACGGGATGGGCGCGAATCGCCTCGGTGAGCTCGAACCCATTGAGCTCGGGCATGTCCACATCGGTAACGACGAGCCCGATCGCCTCGTCACGGCCGAGTCTTTCCAGCGCCTCCCGGCCGTCGCGGGCGGTCTCGACGCGGTAGCCGGCCGCCTCGAGGATGCTGCGCTGCAGCTCCCGGACCGCGAGAGAGTCCTCGACGACGAGCACCGTGGCGTCCGTCCCGTCCCTCACTGCGATCTCGGTGCGCTCGACCGGGGCCGCGGGCGGCTCTGCGGTCGCGTCGACGAGCGCCGCAGGGTCGAGAAGGAGCGCGATCCGCCCGTCGCCGAGCAGCGCGGCGCCGAGATAGGTGGAGAGCGAGCCCAGCATCGCGCCGAGCGGCTTGACGATCACCTCGTCCTTGCCGAGCAGCGAGTCGCAGATGGCCGCGAAACGGCGTCCGCCGGCGTGGAGGACGACCGCGGGCGGCCGGTCGGGGTAGGGAGCCGCAGCGTCACCGACGAGCTGCGCCAGGTCGGCGAGGGGAACAGGGCTGCCGTGGAGGTCGAGTGCCAGACGGCCGCCGAGTGAGAGCACCTCTCCGACGGAGGCGACCTCGTCGACGCTCGAGAGCGGCAGGCCGTACACGATGGAGCCGCGCTCCACGAGCAGGACCTCGATCAGGGCAAGTACGAGCGGCAGCCGCAGGACGACGTCGGTTCCGGCTCCGGGCTCGCTTCGCACCTCGATGGTGCCTCCGAAGCCCTCGACCTCGGCCTTGACGGCATCGAGCCCGACTCCCCGCCCGGCGATGTCGGTCACCTCGTCCGCCGTCGAGAAGCCGGCCTGGGCGAGCACGTCGGCGAGAGAGCCGTTGCGCTGAGCCTGGGCGAGCGCGTGCGCGGAGACACCGCGTCCGTCGTCGGAGACGACGATCTCGACGAGGGCGCCGCGCTGCTCGGCGTGGAGCACGACCCTGCCGATCGCCGGCTTGCCGCGCTGCTCGCGCTCGGCGGGCGACTCGATCCCGTGGGCGACGGCGTTGCGGAGGAGATGCACGAGGAGCTCCGAGAGCCGCTCGAGAATCGATCGATCGAGCTCGGTCTCGCCACCCTCGATCACGAGCTCGGCCTGTTTGCCCGTCTCGAGCGCGAGATCCCGCACCGCACGGGGCAGGGGCCCGATGATCGAGGAGAGCGGAAGCGTCCGCATCCCGATCGCGGCGTCCTTCAGCTCGTCGAGCAGCCGTCCGCCGAGATCGAGCTCGTCTGCGACCGTGCGTGCCTCTGCCGTCGCGGGCTCCTGGAGCACGTGCTCGAGCCGCCGCCGGTGCAGCACGGTCTCGCCGACGAGGTCGAGGAGCCCGTCGATCTTCTCGGGCGAGACGCGGATCGAGCGTCGCTCCTCGCGAGGCTTCGCTGCGACAGCGAGCTCATGCCGGTCTCCGTTCCCGAGGCCCGCGAGGCTCGCGGTGAGCTCCTCGACGAGGCTGCCGACCTCCTCGCCGGACTCGTCGACGTGCCTGCGGAGCGCGTCGGCGGCACGCAGGAGGACGTCGACGAACTCGCCCGGGAAGGTCGGTCGGCTCCTCGCCGCCTCGAGCACATCCTCCATCGAATGCGCCAGCACGCGGATCTCCTCGAGCCCGACCATGCCGGCCGCGCCCTTGATCGTGTGGGCGTCGCGGAACAGCACGTCGACGGCGTCCTCCGGCGCTCGCCCTGCCTCGATCGAGAGGAGGGTGTCGACGATCCGGTCGAGCCGCTCGCGCGCCTCGTCGCGGAAGATCTCGACGAACTCCGCCTCGGGCATGCTGGTCACGGCCGGCCCCGGAGCGCGCCGTAGATGCTCTCGATGTCGACCACTCCGACGAGGCAGCCGTCGACGAGCCCGGCGCAGGCCAGATGGTCGGCGTCGGCGGGCTCGAACTCGGCGTCGAGCGGCGCGATGTCCATGACTGCGTCGACGGCGAGCCCGGCGAGCGAGCCGCGATGCGTCGCGACGAGAAGCCGCTCGGGACGGTTCGCCCGCCGGCTGCCGAGGACGTGCGCGGCATCGAAGACGGGCAGCACCTGGCCGTGGAGGTTGCGCACCCCGAGCACGCCCGGTCCCGCGCCCGGAACGGCCGTGACGTCGCCGACCTCCGCGACCTCGACGACGTTCTCGATCGGGAGCGCGTAGGTCTCGTTCCCCACGCGCATCGTCACATGCACTCCGTCGACCTTCATCCCGCGACCGCCGCGGCGTCCATCGTCGCGGCTCCGTTGCCGGCCACCGCCTGGAGGGACTGCTCGAGCTCGCCGACGAGTTGTTCGACTCGTTCGGACGTCGCGGCGCGCTGGGTCTGCTCGGCCGCGAGCTGGTCCGCCGCCGCCCGGATCTGCACGATCGCGACCGCGACCTGGTCAGCCGCCGATTTCTGCTGC
>DASZLW010000246.1:0-2685 GCA_035552175.1 Gaiellaceae bacterium
TGATGCGCGAAGCAGTCCGAACGTAATCTCTAGGCCGTGCCGCTTCGCCTCGCCACCGCCGGTGAGTCCCATGGGCCCGGGCTCGTCGCGATCCTCACCGGTCTCCCCGCCGGGCTCGAGCTCGATCGCGACGCGATCGACGCCGACCTGAAACGCCGCCAGGAGGGTTACGGCCGCTCGCCCCGGCAGCAGATCGAGCAGGACCGCGTCGAGGTGCTCGCGGGTCTCCGGCACGGGAAGACCCTCGGGACGCCGCTCGCGCTCGTCGTCTGGAATCGCGACCACAAGAACTGGACGTGGGGGATGAGCCCCTGGCCGCCGGAGGGCGAGCCGCACGGGAAGGGCGTGAAGGCCGTGACGCTTCCGCGGCCCGGCCACGCGGACCTTCCCGGGGTGTTGAAGTACGGGCTCGACGACGTGCGCAACGCGCTCGAGCGCGCCTCCGCCCGGCACACGGCCGTGCACGTCGCGGCGGGCGGGGTCGGCAAGGCGCTCCTGCGCGCGATCGGGGTCGAGGTGACCGGGACGACGGTCGACGAGGCGGGCCTCCGCGAGCGGATCGACGTCGCCCGCGGTGAGCGCGACACCGTCGGCGGGGTCGTCGAGATCCGCGCGACGGGCCTGCCGCCAGGGCTCGGGAGCTACGGGTCGAAGGACGATCGGCTCGATGCGCGCCTTGCCGCCGCCGTGATGGGGATCCAGGCGGTGAAGGGGGTCGAGTTCGGTGACGGCTTCGAGCTCGCGGGCCGGTACGGGTCGGAGGCCCACGACGAGATCGGCACCGACCGCCGTCGATCGACCAATCGTGCGGGCGGCCTCGAGGCGGGGGTGACGAACGGCGAGGAGCTCGTGATCCGTGCCGCGATGAAGCCGCTGCCGACGCTGATGAAGCCGCTCGGCTCGGTCGACCTCGCGACTGGCGAGCCGGCGCAGGCCCTCGTCGAGCGGTCGGACGTGGCAGCAGTCGAGGCGCTCGCCGTGGTGGCCGAAGCGGCCGTGGCGTGGGAGCTCGCGGTGTCGGCGCACGAGAAGTTCGGCGGCGACACGATCGGCGACTTCGTCGGTGCCCAACGTGCGTATCTCGAGCGGATCGACTGGACGCGCGTCGAATGACGCTTGTGATGCAAGTTGCAAAGTCGGCTCCCCGCGGTTGCGCCGGTTCTCGCCGTTCGAACCGGCTTGTGATGCACGTCACAAGCTCGATGACGGCACGGTGAGCTCCGGCCGGCTGAACGCGATCGGCCGCCACGTCGTCCTCGTCGGGTTCATGGGCGCCGGGAAGACGACCTTCGGCCGCGAGGCCGCGACGCGCCTCGGCCGCGAGTTCCTCGACCTGGACAGGGCGATCGAGCAGCGGGCCGGGAAGTCGATCCCGGAGCTGTTCGAGGAGCGAGGCGAGGCGGAGTTCCGGCGGATCGAGGAGCACGCGGCTCGCGTCGCGCTCGCCTCGCCCGAGCCCGGTGTGATCTCGCTCGGCGGCGGAGCGGTGACGAGTGCCGCGACCCGGGAACTTCTGACGAACGCGTTCGTCGTCCTCGTCGACGTTGACGTCACGGCCGCGTGGGATCGCGTCAAGCGCTCCAAACGGCCGCTCGCACGGGACGAGGGCGAGTTCCGCAGGCTCTTCGCGGCCCGGTCGCCGCTCTACCAGGAACTGGCGGATGCCGCCGCTCCCGACACGGCGGCGATCGTGCTCGCCGCCGCCGGCATTCACTACGAGCGCGGTGCGCTCGACCGGCTCGGCGAGCTCGTGCCCGGTAGCGGCCCGGTGGCGCTCGTCGCCGACAGCACGGTGATGGGAATCCATGGTGCGCGCGCGCAGGAGGCGCTCGGCGCCAGGCTCACGACGACGCACGAGTTGCCTGCGGGAGAGGAGGCGAAGGACGTCACGATCGTCTCGCGGCTCTGGCGCGAGCTGCGGCTCGATCGCGGAGGCACGGTCGTCGCTCTCGGCGGCGGTTGTACGACCGATGTGGCCGGGTTCGCGGCGGCCACCTACCTGCGCGGCGTTCCGTGGGTTCCGGTGCCGACCACCCTCGTCGGCCAGGTCGATGCAGCGATCGGTGGGAAGACCGGGATCGACATCCCGGAGGGGAAGAACCTGGTCGGTGCGTTCCACTGGCCGGCGCTCGTCGTGCTCGACGAGACGCTGCTCGAGACGCTGCCCGACCGCGAGCGGCGGCAGGGAATGGCGGAGCTGATCAAGACGCAGCTCCTTGCGGGGCGGAAGCTCGACGTGCGCACCGCGGCCGCGTACAAGGCCGGAGTGTGCCTCCAGGATCCGCACGACAACGGCCCGCGCCGGTATCTGAACCTGGGGCACACCTTCGCGCACGGGCTCGAAGCGGCTGCCGACTTCGACCTGCCGCACGGCGAGGCGGTCGCGCTCGGCCTGCTCGCGGCCCTGAGGCTGTCCGGGCGTGACACGTCCGAGGTCGAGCGTGAGCTCGCGCCGCAGCCCGCGCACGTCGATCCGGAACGCGCATGGGCCGCGCTCCTGCGCGACAAGAAGCGCACGGGCGACGCGATCAACCTGGTGCTGCTCGGCGAGAAGGGGCCTTACGTCGAGGCCCGCCCCGCTGACGAAGTGCGCCGCGAGCTCGAACGCTTGATCGCGTAGATTCCGTCGGATGCAGGTTCAGGTCCTGAACGGCGTCAACCTCGACATGCTCGCGCGGCGGGATC
>DASZLW010000247.1:0-5908 GCA_035552175.1 Gaiellaceae bacterium
CTCTTCACCTCGGGCGGCCCCGCCAACGCGACGCTCACCGTCCTGCTGCTGATCTACAACTACGCCTTCGGCAACTCGCTCGGCGGCGACTACGGCGCCGCGACCGCGCTCAGCCTGATGCTCGCCGGCTTCCTCGCGGTCTTCTCGCTCGTCTATCTCAGGGCCACCCGCTCCTGGAGCACGACGTGACCGGGAGCACCGCGTGATCGGGAGCGCCAGGTGATCGCCTACCCGTTCCGCCGCCGCACCGCTCGAGCCGACGGCGACCGTCAGGGCCTCATCGGGCAGGCCGACTGGCGCCGGCCGGGCGTCAGGTGGGGCTTCGGGGCGGCGCAGCTTCTTCTGCTCCTCGGTCTCGTGGTCATCGGGCTCGGCCCGATCCTCTGGCTCGCGAAGGCGGCGATCACGCCGACGCAGGACACGATCGCCCACCCGCTGGCGTTCTTCCCGCACGGCGTCGCGTGGAACAATCTGAGCCGGGCCTGGAACGATGTCGATGTCGGTCGTTACTTCTGGAACACGATCGTGATCGCAGTCGGCTCCTGGCTGTCGCAGATCGTCGTCGCGACAATGGCCGGTTTCGCTCTCTCGGTGCTGAGGCCGAAGTACGCGAGGGTCATCACCTCGCTGCTGCTCACGACGCTTTTCGTCCCGGCGGTCGTGCTGCTCGTCCCGCTCTACATCGAGGTCGTCCACCCGCCGCTTCTCCACCATTCGTTCATCGACAGCTACTGGGCGATCTGGCTGCCGGCGGGCGCGAGCGCCTTCAACGTCGTGTTGATCACACGGTTCTTCGACAACCTGCCTCGCGAGATCTTCGAGGCGGCCCGGATCGACGGCTGCGGCCCGTTCCGCCTCTTCTTCTCGATCGTGCTGCCGATGTCTCGCCCGATCCTCGGCGTCGTATCCGTGTTCGCCCTGCTCGCCTCGTGGAAGGACTTCCTCTGGCCGCTCCTCGTTCTCACCGACCCGAACAAGCAGCCGCTCTCGGTTCGCCTGCCGACGATCGAGTCGCAGACCGAGACCGGGGTCTTCCTCGCGGCGATGTTCATCTCGTGCCTCGTGCCGATCGTCGGGTTTCTCGTCTTCCAGCGTTCGTTCCTCCGTGGCCCGGGCCTCGGCGGGGCGATCAAGGGTTGAGCGGAGGGCTCGTGGCCGCAATCCGGTTCGAAGGTGTGTCGAAGGTCTATTCGGACGGGACGCGTGCCGTCGACTCGCTCGACCTGACGATCGGCGAGGGGGAGTTCATGGTCTTCGTCGGCCCGTCCGGCTGTGGCAAGACGACGGCGCTGCGCATGGTCGCGGGGCTCGAGGCGATCAGCCAGGGAGCGATCCTGATCGGCGATCGAATCGTCAACGACATCTCGCCGAAGCATCGCGACGTCGCGATGGTCTTCCAGAACTACGCGCTCTATCCGCACATGACGGTGGCCGAGAACCTCGCGTTCGGATTGAAGCTTCGCAGGCACACGAGAGCCGAGATCGACGAGAGGGTTCGCGCCGCGGCGGCTGCGCTCGACCTCGAGGAACACCTCGAGCGCAAGCCGCGGGCGCTCTCGGGCGGGCAGCGCCAGCGGGTCGCCCTCGGGCGAGCGATCGTGCGCGAGCCGGCGGCGTTCCTGATGGACGAGCCGCTCTCGAACCTCGACGCCGCTCTTCGCGTCCAGACCCGCGCCGAGATCCTCAAGCTCCAGAAGCGGCTCGCGACGACCACGATCTACGTCACCCACGACCAGGTCGAGGCGATGACGATGGGCGATCGAATCGCCGTGATGAAGAAAGGCCTCCTCCAGCAGATCGGAACGCCGGAGGAGCTGTACACCCGCCCCGCGAACGTCTTCGTCGCCACGTTCATCGGCTCACCGTCGATGAGCGTCGTCCCCGGGCCGATGATCGGCGTCGGCCGGGAGGCGCATCTCGCGGGCTTCAGACCGGAGCACATCCGGCTCGGCGCGAGTGACGCGACGTCGGTCGGGTTCGACGCGGTCGTGGAGGTGGTCGAGTACCTCGGCGACGAGCAGCTCGTCCATCTGCGTCTCGGCGAGAAGGCCCTGGTCGCGAAGCTGCCGGTGTCGGCGACGGTGCAGGCCGGGACGACGGGCTCGTTCGCCGTTCCGCTCGAGAGCATCGTCCTCTTCGACTCGACGACCGGCGAGGCGCTCGCCTGGGGTGCCGGGGCAGCCTGAGCTCGGGTCAGTCGAGCCAGGCTCGCTTGCCGCGTCGCTTCATACGGCGGACCGCCTCCGGAGCTTCCTCTCTGGCGCGCTGTTTGCGGAGCTCCTGCCGCTCGATCAGCCGGCCCGCGGCGAGGCCGGTTTCCTGACCGCCGGCCGCGCGCGCGAGGCGCCGAACCCGTTCGCCCGCGACGACCGCGTCCTGGTGCTCCCCGAGGATGTCCTGCACCTCCTTCGCGCTCTTGATGAACCTGGCGGCCGTCCGCGCGCGTGCGGGCTCGGCCAGTTCGGCGGCGTAGCGAGCTCGCTTGGCATGGATCCGCAGCTTGTGCAGGTCGTGGTCTCCCATCGCTGAGATCCGGCCCGCGCGCTTCCGGAAGCGGCGAAACTCCTTCTTTGCGAGCTTCTCGACGGGAACGTCGCTGCGGCGGACCCGGGGACCCTCGGCGGCTGCCTCGATCGCGTCGAGGAGCCGGTAGTACCGCGGCTCCCCGAGCGCGGCCCGGAGCTGCTCCCGGGCTCTCTCCCGCTCGGCCCGGAGTGGCGGCAGCAGCTTCTCGGCGCGAGACGCGTCGTGACCGAGCTTCCGCGACTCCGACTCGATGTACGTCACGAACACGTCGAGGTCCCGAACCGCTCCGAGCCACTGGGCCAGCCAATCCAGCTCCGAACGGAGGGAATCGACCCATTGCCGACGCAGCATGGGCCGCGCCGTGCGGAGGATCGACCGGAGGCGGCGAACGGCGACCCGCATGTCGTGGACCGCGTCGAGGTCGCTTGCGACCCGCAAGACCGGGTCGTTGCGCAGGAGCTCCAGCCTCTGATTCCGGAACATCTCACACAGCCGGCCGACGGCCCCCGAACCGGCTCCTGCTCTTTGCGCAGTCGGGACGTCGACCACGCGCAGCAGCTTCGGTCGCCCACCGTCCGATCGGGCGCCGAGCTCGATGAGCCGTTGCCCGATCCGGTCGAGCGCCTCCGACGAGCCGTCGACGAGCTCCGCCTCCAGTTCGGCGAAACGCGCCGAAACCGATTCCCCGTCGAGCACCTCGACCTCGTCCAGCGTGACGTCGACTCCGTCCAGATGCCTCCCGCTCCTGTGTGTCTTCAAGGCCGCGATCGGCTTCAGCTCTCGACCCCGCAGAAGGCCCGAAAGCACCGCGGCAAGCGAGCCCGGGAGGGGAGCCGGACCGCCCGGCTCTTCCAGCTCGATCCTCGCATCCGCGGACGGCAGCTTCAGCTGCCAGACCCCGAGGCCGTTCTCGAGCCGCCGTCGCAGCGTCACCCCCGCGAGCAGCAAGCAGAGGTCCGGGGTATCGAAGTACGTCGAGGTGAACACACGCCCCTCGAGCGGGCGTCCGCCAAGCCTGTCGAGCTCGACCGGTCCGTCCGCCTCGAGCTTCAGCTCGCGCTCCACCGTCGTCTTCATCGTCCGTCCTTCGCCGACACCAGAAGGGCTAACCGCGATCAGGCGAGTCGAAACGTGTCCGGCAAGGAATCCGTTTGGGGATCCGAGTGCCAATGCCGCAGGACAGCGCGAGCAGCTTCACGAATGCCGCGGGCTTGCGCTGCCGCCACTTGGACCTCCGGGATCGGCCGCTCGTCTACCTCGACTCGGAACCCATCGAAAAGCCCGATCCGACCGTCCGGCATTCTCCCGGAGTGATTCGAACTCAGTCGCCCAGCAATTTCGGCTGAGCACCAAACCGGCCGCCTCACCAAAGCCCTGACGCCCAATCGGTGCGACCCGGTCGCGGAAGGCCACGCCGCAGCGACGGACGACCCCGGCGCGGAGACGGGCGGCCGCCGCCGTCAGAGAAGTTCGTCGGTGAGGGGCCCGAGCGAGCCGGCGGTCGGCTTCAGCTCACCGGAGCTCAGACCCTCATGCACGCGAGCGGCGAGGTGCCGCGCCTCCTCGACCTGGAGCGGATCGAGAATCGTGTCGTGGGTCGCGACGACGCCCCGGCCGATCCGCACCTCGAGCACGACGGTGTTGATGTCGCGGTCGGCGATGTACGAATCCTCGGCCACGGCGACTCGGATCTGCGCCTCCCGGCCGTCTGGCAGCCGGGCCGTCTCGACGATCGGATTGCCGTGAAGGCTCACAGGCCCTTTGTACCGCACGCGAAGGAACTGCGGGCGGCCTCGTGGTCTCATGGCTTCCGCCCGAAGAGTGCGGCCGGGTGCGCGCTGCTCAGCCGGTCTCCGCGACCAGCGTCCGCTGCCCGCCTGCGAGCGCCGTCGTGAGCCGCTGGATCCTGTTGAGCCGGGCGTCGCGCTTCGGATCACGGTTCCCGAGGGTCTTGGTCGCGCCGCGAGGCAGGATTCCAGAGGGTGAAAACGGGTACCAACCCAGGGATATGAAGCGCCTGCCGCTGTTCGTCCTGGGTCTCGCTGCAAGTCGTCTCGTCGTTCCGGTCTCGGCGGGTGCGGCGCCTGTCGCGACCACCGACGACTCGTGCACGGCAACAGGACACGGGACGTCGTACACGCTCAGCGTGACGATTCCCAGCGACGCACCGGCCCAGTATGGGTTCGCTGTCTCCTCTCGCGGGGGCCGCGTCACGAACATCGCCCTGGCAGCAGACCAGGGCACCTTCTCGACCCGTAGCCTGCCGAACGGCGCTTCGGGGGCCTGGATCACTCTCAGCCCCGTCCTGCCCGGTTCGGCTGTTCTCGACGTCACGACCGACGGACCGATCGACGGGCAGTTCACCGTGACCCCGGCGAGCAGTTCCTCGCCGGCGTACTTTGCGCCGCTTCCCTGCCCGCTCTCGGGTACGGCAGCACCGCCGAAGGCCAGCTTCACGGTCGGCCGCCTCGCCTCGTACGATCCCGGCGCACGCGCGTGGCGCCTGCGAGTCACCATCCCCGGGGCCGGCACGGTCTACGCGACCGAGCCCGAGCCCTCCGTGGGAACCGGCTCGTCCAAGCAGGTGACCCAGAAGCCGCTGGTCCAGAGCCGCAGGGTCGGGCTCTCGTCGGCCGGCACGGTCACGCTTACGCTGCGGCCCACCGCCCGCGGCGCAGCGCAGTTGACCACAAAACGTGCGCTCGCCGTGAGACTCGACGTCGTCTACGCGCCGAAAGGCGGCCGGGCAGGCACCAAGATCGTCGACTTGACGCTGGAGAAGTAACCCGTCGCCTCTCGCTGCGATCCCGCGGCCGCACAACACGGGCGAGCCGCGCAACACGGGCGCTCCTCTCGAGCCTCGTCGCTTCGCCCGCGCGAGGTCGGGATGGTTCTCGGCGAGAACCAGGGTGGTGATTCGACGGCCGCGGGAGAAAAACAAACGCAACGCTGCAGGCGAAGAGACGGCTCCTACACGGCCATCGAAGCGCGGAAAGACAGCCGATCAGCGGAGCGTTTCGAGGGCCGTTATTTGCTCCCCTCGCGATCGCCGAGGTTGCAGCCAAAGAGGGACGTGAGAGCAGGCGGGAGGGTCCCGTTGTCGAGTCGGAACCTCGCGACTAGACTCACGCAGCGATTGGTAGCGCAACTCTCTCTCGGAAAGGACGCGGTGACATGCTCGCTAGACGGTTGGGCGTGGTGTTTCTTTGTGTGGTCGGACTGACGTCGTCGGTCGCGTTGGCTTCGGCTTCGGCTGCACCGAAGTCGCAGACGATCAGCTTCCTGGAGGTCAACACCTCCTTCATCGGGACGGGTGGCTACAACGCCGCCAGCAGCGCACCCCCGGCTCCTGGTCAAGGGTTCGGCTTCACCAGCATCCTGT
>DASZLW010000248.1:0-5544 GCA_035552175.1 Gaiellaceae bacterium
GATCACCGCCGCGGTGGCGGCGAGCGCGCAGCTGATGGAGGTGCCGACGAGGCGGTTGACGCCCCAGGCGAGGACGTTCTTCGAGGCGTCGTGCATCAGGAGCGACCGCCCTTGCTCGGTCACGACGCGCCCGACCTCTCCCCACACCGTCTCGCGGTAGTGGATCCCCGTCACGTCCCACGTCATCGCGATAGCCGTCGACGCGATGATCGACGCCGCCGCGAGCACCGAGACCGCGACCCGACTCCTTGCGAAAGCAGGGCCGAGCCCGACGGCCAGGAACGGGAGGCACGGCACGAGGAAACGCGGCCCCGGAGAGCCGCCGCCGTAGGGCAGGAAGTAGCCGCAGTTCGCGATCGTGAACCCCGCGGCGACGAACCCGCAGACGGCCGCCTCGGCCGGAAACCCCTGACGCCAGAGAAGGACGAGCCCCACCGCGGCCGCCACGAGGACAGGAGACGCGAGCAGCAGGCCCCGGTCGCCGAGGAACACCTGCCCGACCCGGTGGACGGTCGGCAGGTGGACGCCGAGCAGCCCCTGCGCCTGCTGGCTCGCGTAGCGGTTGTGGATGTAGTGGTACGACGGTCTCCACGGGGCGCCGAACGCCGCCCAGTCGTACGCCCCGAGGAGTGCGATGCCCGGCAGGGCGCCGAGGATGTAGCGGCCCGCCGCCCGGCTCCCCTGTAGGAGCACGTACACGAGGACAACCCCCAGGATCGCCGCGGCCTCGTACTCGGTCGTCAGGGCGACTCCCGCCGCGAGCCCGGACAGGAAGGGCCGTCGGTGCCACGCGAGGACGAAGGCGAGAAAGCCGAATGTGGCGGTGAGGCTGTGGTCGAATCCTCCCACGGCGAAGCTGTTCATCATCGTCCCGAGCGCAAATGCGACGAGCGCCGAAGCGCCGAAGCCCGGAGCAAGGCCCTCCGACACCCTGCCGACGAGGAACACGCAGAGGAGAAACGGCAGCCCGGCGGCGAAGAAGTGGACGGCCCAGAGACGGAGATCGCCCTTCGCGGCCCAGAACTTCGGCGGCCGGAGCTGCACGACCTCGTCGGGGATGATCTCGAGCACGGCCATCCCCGGGGCCTTGTCGGAGTAGAAGTGGCCGTTGTCCTTCGCCACGTCCGTCTGATGCGGGATCTGCCGGAAGCACGAGTCGGCGCTCACGTGACCCGCGACGAGCGCCTGGGTGAGGCAGATCCGCGAGTTGTCCTGCGTGTTCGGCTCGTAGACCCTGAACAACGTGGCGAGCGCGATCAGCAGGAGCAGGAGCAGCTCCCGGCGCGGGCGGGCCCACGCCACGGGTCCGGGAGCGCGGAGGCGGGCTGCTCGGGCAACCCGGGACGGGAGCCTCATGCGGCTGGCAGACGCCGAGCGGCTGCGCGGATCCGATGCTGCGGCCGCCCCGTCTGGTCGTGCGGCATCCCGTCATCGTAGGCGACGGGCCGGGCGGCGCACGAGCCGGGACGAACGCTCGGCGCGCGGCGCGTCAACCTGCTCGTGAACCCGGGGCCCGCATGGCGTGCGCAGGCCCCGGGCCGCGCGTTCGCTACATCACCTGCCCGCGGATCTCCCCGTTCGGATTCTTCGCGGTGTGCACGTTCACGTAGGTCTTGCTGGCGCTCATGTCCTTGATCTGCGCCGCCGTGACCTTGACCGTGCCGGTTTCCGACGTCTTGCACGGTGCGCAGAGCGGGATGATCACCGGGCCGGAGACGCCCTTGGCGCCGAGATGGATGTGCGCCGCGCTCGCCGGGCCCGTCAGGTGCGAGAACTTCAGCGTCCAGTGGAGCGACGATCCGTTGACCGTCCCCGTGAACTTGCCGGCGGCCATCGCGGGTGCGCCGGTCTCCTTCGGGATCTCCTGCTTGACGTTCAGCGACGCCGAGAACATCATCGGCGCCGTCGCCCGGCCGGCCGAAGCCCCCGAAACCGTGATCGACATGACCAGGAGCGCCCCGGCCAGGCCGATCCAGATGCTTTTCCTCACTTGATGCTCCCTCCGTAGAAAACGATGTGCGAATCGCTGAGAGTGTCGTCGAAGCGGCCCGCGCCCGCCGTGAACCGGCGTTAACAGCCGCTTAAACCGAGATCGAGGCAAGCGCGGAGCCGAGACGGTCGAGCGCCTCCGCGATCCACGGCAGCCGGACGGGATCGTCGGCTTCGAGAGCCTGCCGGCGCTCCGCGTCGTTCCTGCCGTAGAGCAGGCTCGTCGCGATCCGGAACCGCAGCGCGCCGGGGTCGTCGCCGAATGCGGCCCCGCTCAGGACCGCGACGTCGAAGCGATCGAGCAGCAGCTCGGCCAGCGCATCCGCCGTGTCGACGCCGAGCCGGGAGCGGAGCCGCTCCAGGTCGGGGTAGAGGTAGAACGCCGGCGCCCGGCGGGCGGCAGTCGATCCCTGCGCCCACCAGGAGCTCGAATGCGGCGCGGCTCGTCGCCTGGTGCAGCGCACGCGATCGCGTGATGTGCTCGCAGACGTCGGCCGGCTCTGCGAGGACGTGGGCGGCGACCGCCTGCATCGGCGCGGCAAGGCTCGACCACACCTCGCTCGCGAGCCCTGCGACCGCGCGCCGCACCTCCACGCCGAACGCCGAATCGGGCATCCGCGCGAACCCGATCCTCCACCCGCCGAGCGCCATGCTCTTGCTGAGCCCGCTCGTCACGAACGTCCTCTCGGGCGCGAACCGCGCCGGGCTCGGGGCCTTCCGCGAATAGGCGAGGTCGGCGTAGATCTCGTCCGAGACGATCGCGAGCTCGCGCGCCTCCGCGATCGCCGCCGCCTCGCGAACCGCCTCCTCGCCGGCGACCGTTCCCGTCGGGTTGTCGGGGATCGTGAGGACGAGCACGCCCGGCCGGCCACTCCCACGAAAGGCCGCGGCGATGCACTCCTCGAGCGCCGCCGGCGCCGGGACGCCTCCGGCCTCGCCGATCGGAGCGTGGAACACACGCTTTCCGGCGAGCGCAGCCTGCGCCGCGTAGCTCACCCAGGAGGGCCTCGGCAGGATCACGTCGCCGGGCAACACGCGAAGAAGCGCGTAGAGGAGCGGCTTGCTGCCCGGTGCGAACACGATCTGATCGGCGTCGGTGGGCAGGCCGCGGCGGGTGAAGTATCCGGCTGCCGCTTCGCGAGCGCCGGCGGACCCGGCCACCGAGCCATACCCGTTCGCTCCCGCGGCCCGGGCGAGCACCTCGCGCACGCTCGCCGGTACGGGAAGCCCCGCCTCGCCGAACGCGAGGTGCAGCACCGGCACGCCCATGGCGATCTTCCGGCGGACGCGTTCGTCGGCGGCAAGCGTCGGCGACGGCGCCACGCGGAGAACCTCGCCTGAGCCGGCGGCGGTCATCGCCTACCGCGGCTGCCAGGCGTCGTCGTCGGCCGTGAGAGCGACGACATCCGCGGGAAGCTCGCCGCGGGCGACATCGGCGAGCGTGACCGCTTCGAGCACGCGCCGCAGGCTCGCTCTCACACCGATCCACACGTCGCGGAGCGGCTCGGCGATCCCGGAGTACGAGACGTCCTCGGGCGGCAGCCCACGGACGTTCGCAAGCGGCCCGTCGACGGCCCTCATCACCTGCGCCAGGCTGATCTCGGCCGCCGGCCGGGCGAGCCAGTAGCCGCCGTCGATCCCGCGCTGGCTCCGCACCAGGCCGGAGTTCCGGAGGTCGGACATGATGTTCTCGAGGAACTTGATCGGGATCTCCTGAGCCTGGGAGATCCGATCGGCCTTCAGCGGACCCTCCCCGGCCGCGGCGAGCTCCACCATCGCGCGGATCGCATAATCCGCCTTCGCCGAGACACGCATCAGTCAAGTGTGACGATCGGAAGGGTCGAGCAGGCCGGGGCTCACGCGCCGGGGTAGAGCTCTGCCCCCCAGGCCTTCCGGTAGACGCGCTGGAGATGCTCGACGCGGGAGACGTACGCGCGGGTCTCGGCGAACTGGATCCCCTCGCCCGCGCGACGCCACTGATCGACGTTCCCCTGGCCCGCGTTGTAGGCCGCGAGCACGAGCGTGAGCGAGCCGTACTTCGCGAACAGGTCGTGCAGGTACCAGGTGCCGTAGCGGATGTTGATCGCAGGGTTCGTCAGATCGCTGACGTGGAAGGCAGTGCCGCCGGTGCGCAGGGCGATCCCGCGGGCCGTCGAGGGGGTGAGCTGCATCAGGCCGATCGCGCCCTGCGACGACTTCGCTCCCGGCCTGAACTTCGACTCCTGGTAGATCACCGCCGCGAGTAGAGCCGGATCGAGCTTCTCGGCCTTCGCCCGCTCGCGCACGATCGCGCTGTAGTGGAGCGGGTACCGGATCCGCTCGAACCACGGCGGGCTCGTGCGGATCACGTAGAGCGCGGTCACGGCGAGGCCGACGACCACGATGGTTGCGGCGAGAGCGAGCTTCTTCATCCACCCAGATCGTTCATGACCGACCTGACGAACTCCTCCAATTCCTCGAGTGTCCCCGTGTTGGCATAGGCATAGTCGGCCCGCTCGACCTTCTCCCGGTCGGGCAGCAGGCGACGCTCGCGCTCGGCGACCGCGGCATCGGAGCGGGCGCGGCGCAGGCCGGACGGCGCCGTGACGACGACGACCTTGTCGAAGCGTTCCGCGGCGTCCGTCTCGTAGAGGAGCGGCACCTCCGTGACGCAGACGTGCGGCGGCCGCGGGAGACCGGCGAGCTGATCCCGCCAGAGCAGGTACTCGGACGAGACGAGCGGATGGAGGAGCTGCTCGAGCCACGCGAGCGCCTCGGGGTCGTTGAAGACGACGGTCGCGACCGCGCCGCGGTCGAGCGCGCCGTCGGGGCCGACGACGCCCGTTCCGAACCGATCGACGACCTTCGCTCTCACCTCGTCGCGGCGAAGCAGCTCGTGGACGATCTCGTCGCTCGAGACCGTTGCGGCTCCCTGCCGCCGGAACGCGGCGAGCGCCTCGCTCTTCCCCGCGCCGATGCCGCCGGTGATGGCGACGGCGACGGGTTTGGTCACTCCTCTTCGTCGGGCGGTGCAGCAGCAGGCTGTTCGGCTTCGGGCTCGTCTGCGGAGGCCTCGGGCTCGTCGGCAGCGGGCTTCGCAACCGGTTCGGCGGCGGCAGCGGCCTCTGCTTCCTCTGCTTCCGGCTCGGCCTCTGCAGCAGGCTCAGCCTCGTCAACAGGCTCAGCCTCGTCAACAGACTCGGCCTCGGGAGCAGGCTCGGCCTCGGGAGCAGGCTCCTCGTCCTCGCTCGCGACCTCGTCGCCGAGCTCGGCGTAGGCCGCCGGGACCTCGTCGTCGACGACTCCCGAGAGATCGAGGTTCGGGTGCAGGTGGACGGACTCGCCGCCGTCGGCGCGGGGCTGAACCGGATCGTCCGGCTCGACGCGCTTGAGGGAGAGCGAAAGCCGCCGGCGCTCACCGTCGATCTCGATGATCTTGACGTTGACGGCCTGTCCCTGCGAGACGACCTCGCGCGGGTTCTCGACGTGGTGCTGGGCGAGCTCGGAGATGTGCACGAGGCCCTCGACACCCGGGAGGATCTCGACGAAGGCGCCGAACGTGACGACCTTCGTCAC
>DASZLW010000249.1:0-21556 GCA_035552175.1 Gaiellaceae bacterium
CCCAGGTTGGACGGCCCGATCTCAACGATGGCGGGCCACGGGAACAGCCGGGTGCGGAAGAAGCCGCGGACCATGACGCCGTCGGTCCTGCCTCAGCACCGGCTGCGATTGTCCTGAACACCATCAACCCGCACCCCGCCGCGACACCGGCGAGGACGACCCGCGCAGCAAACTCGGCTGTGTTTACTGCCCCTGCCACGCACACAAGCCCTGAGACTCCCCAGAGACCCGCGGTGACAACGTTCCAGCCCAACGAGCGAACGACGACGTTCGACTTGGCTCCCGACTCATCGTGCGACGTCACCTCCGACAAGTCTAGGCGCAGCTCAGGCGCTATTCCCGCGCACTGGCGCAGCTCAGGATTCTGACGCCTGACCAGGCCGGGAAGACGGGCGGAACACGCCGCCAACGAGGTCTACGAAGCCCTCGAACTCGCCGGCAACGTCCAAGGGCACATCGTTGACGAACCGAATAACCAAGTCTTTCCAATGCCGGGACCCTGGCGTTGCCTGAAACACAACATCGACCCGATCTTCTCCAGCCGACACCAGGTGCGGCGGCACGCTCAACTCCGACTTACAGACCGTCCCGACAGCGTCGTCAGCCCCGGGCCATTCTCCGACAAAGCGCTCCAGCGCCTCTCGTTCCTCTCGCCCCGTCACCAGGTAGCGGTCGGCAACCGTAAGGCTCCCGTCGAGACTCATCACCGGCCACCGCGCACCCACGCCTCTGACCCTACCGTCGGAGTGTCTTCCGAAACACTCATATGGGCAACGCACTGTCGCGAAGCCGGATCGGTCACGATACGGGGGTGATCACGCTTCGCGACCTCTCCCGAGAACTCCATGTGCCAATGCCCGCCGAAGTCAAGTGCCTAGCGGGCTTTGGCCGGATCAAGACGGCGACGCAGGAAATCAGAGCGGACGAGATCGCGCTAATCCGGGACAGGCTCATCGACGACTACGCCGCCCGAACCGACACCGCCGCAGAAGTCAGGCAGGTCCAGGAATGAAGCGTCCATCCTGGTTCGAGCCTGTGAACAGCGTCGGCGAGTGGGTGGGACTTCTGGGCGGCATCTGTGTGCTCGCGCTAATCGCCACTCTCGTCGTCAAGGCAGTTCAGGGCTTTCACGGCGTTCCGTCGGTTACGAGCTTGATCGGGATTCGCCGCGTTCGATTTGAGAATGACCTCTCTCGGCCTGTCGTTCTCGCTATGTGCCGCAGTGACCACAGCGCAATCTGCGAGCACCCGTATGATCGGGTCCGGATCGGACCGGGGCGCGTCGTCGAGGAAGTCACGTTGCCCCGTCTCCGCACAGAGTGGGCGGTCGAAGAAGCCGCAGGGCATCCGCTGAGGTGCGTGATTCTCCACTGGAACGAGCACCCGAAGGCCATTTCCGTCGTACGCTTGTCTACAGCTCCACCCTGGAAGCGGCCATGCAGCCGCGACACCGAAGCAACGTAACTGGTCTTCGCGTGTCCGTAGCCGAACTTCAGGAACATTGCGCAACTCAATGTCCCATGCAACCGGCCGAAAGAGTACCCACCTCAAGGTCTGATGTAGCTGCGCGATTCCGGGGGTGCACCCAGGGGGGGCACGCCGCGCGTTTTGACGGCATACATGTCACAAATGACTCGCTTGGTTGAGCAAAAAATGCCATACTTTGTGACACAAAATGGGCCCGCTTGGATTCGAACCAAGGACCAAGGAATTATGAGTTCCCTGCTCTAACCAGCTGAGCTACGGGCCCGCCGGCGGAACGTACCGCACCTTCACTTACGGGCGGCGCTACTGCTTGGCCTTGTCGTCCGTGCAGCCTTCGTCCATGTCCCAGACGAACTGGTTCTTGCCGCCCGAGTCGAGGTCGGCGCTTGCGTCGTCGGCCTTCTTCTTGCGGTCGGCGAACTCCTTGTCGTAGATCGCCTTCACCTGCTCGGTCGCGTCGGCGGCGTCCTTCACCGTCAGGTCGAACGGCTTCGACCAGTTGCCGTCGAAGTTCTTCTTGAAGGCGGCGACGTGCTGCTGCTCGTGGGGATCGAGCACGTTCTTGACGAACTTCTCGGCGTTCTTGTGCTGGCAGTCGGTGAAGCCGTGGCTGTCGAGATCGTAGGGGTCGACGGTCGGGTTCGAGGCGAAGGTCGACGTGACGGTGCCCTGCGCCCGGATCTTCCCGCCGGGCGCCTTCGAGGCCTTCGGCGGGTTCGGCGCCACGACCGGATCGGTGCTCGTGTATCCGGCGTGGGTCTTGCCCTCGAGCTGGGGGCCGGCGGCGAACACCTCGACCTCGATCGGGCCTTGGGGCGGGATCACGATCGGGTCGAGCTTCACCTCAGCGTCCGCCTCCGCGCCGTCGGCGCCTGCACCCGCAAGTCCGTCGGGCTGCGCGCCGCCGGCCGCCGACACCGGTGCGCTCGGCTCCGGTGCGCTCGGAGCCGCGCCGCCGTCGTCCTGCCGGAGCAGCCGCGTCACCGCGACGTTCCCGGCCGAGCGCTGGAGTGCGAGCACCGTCCCGGGCGTGAGGCGGGTGCGGACGAGCGGCTCGAGAACCGACGTCTCGAGCAAATCGGCGGCCGTCTCCGGCGTGGCGCCTTGCGGCGGAGCCACCTCTGAGCTGGGTTCGGCGACCCGGAGCATCGAGCAAACGCTACACCCGCCCACCCGAAGCCGGCCAGGAGCGACGGCGTAGGATGCCCGGCCGATGGCGAGACGCGACAAGGACTCGAACCGGGCGTTCTACGACACCGAGCGGGAAGAGGATCGGCGGCGATTCGAGTGCGGCTCGAAGGCCTTCCAGGCCGAGACGCTCGTCCCGTGGGTCACCTCCCGGCTCGAGCCCGGGGCGCGCGTGCTCGACATCGCCGGCGGGAGCGGCGTCTACGCCTCGCTGATCGTGCGCGCTGCGCCGGTCACCGTCGTCGGCCTCGACATCAGCTCCTCGATGATCCGCCAGCGCGCCGAGGATCCGCTGCTCACCGAGAACGTCGTCGGGGACATGGAGGCCCTGCCATTCCCGGACAGTTCCTTCGACGCCGCCCTCTTCGTCGGCTGCCTCCACCACGTCCCGAACCCGCTCAAAGCCCTCGAGGAGGCACACCGGATCGTTCGTCCAGGCGGCACCGTCTTCGCGGCTGAGCCATGCTCGCTGCGCGTCGGGACGGCCGGCGTCGCGCCCGTCGCGGGCCACGAGCACGAGTTCCGCTTCTCGATGAGCTACCTCACGGCGAAGTTCCGGCAGGCGGGCCTCCGCATCGAGAACGTGACCGGGAAGCGCCTGACGCTCCGCTTCGTCGCGCCGCGGTACCACTCTCCCCCGCTCTGGCTCTTCCGCGCCGCCGACCGGATCGACCGCGTCGTCACGGCGATCCCGGGTGCCACGAACCTCGCGGAGCTCGCCCTCATCCGTGCCACGCGGCCCGGCGCCGCGCCGCGAGCAACGGACGACGCGTTCGCCTGCCCACGGTGCCGCGCCACACTCGCCGCGCGCGTCGGCGAGCTCGTCTGCGACGGCTGCGGAGCCCGCTACGCCGTCGACGACGGAGTTGCGATGCTCCTCGCAGATGACCCCGCAGACGGTTGATCCTGTTGTCTAAACTCGCTTCGGTGAAGGTCTTCCAGAGCGAACGAAAGTTCCGCACCCGGGGCGGCCTTCATGTGACGGACATCACCGACGAGGTGAAGGGCATCGTCGGCGAGTCGGGTGTCGTCGACGGGATCTGCGCCGTCTACTCGCCCCACACGACCTGCTGCATCCGGGTGAACGAGTTCGAGAGCGGCATGTTCGAGGACTTCGCCGCGCTCCTCCGCCGGTTGATCCCGCACGACACGTACTACGCGCACGACGACTGGGACCGCCGCACCGAGAACATCTGCGAGGAGGACATGCTCTTCGGCAACGGACACGCCCACTGCATGTCGATGATCCTCGGCTCCGCGAGCGAGTCGATCCCCGTCGCCGACGGCGAGCTCTGCCTCGGCCAGTGGCAGCGCGTCCTCTTCATCGAGCTCGACCGGGAACGCGACCGGCGGTGGCTCGTGAAGGTCGTCGGGTCGTAGGAGCTCTCACGCAATGACGTTTCGTTGATCGGGCGCGCTGCTTCTGAGCGCCGCGCGACGACTCGCTACCATCGAAGGCCGTGAGCTACCTTCTCATCCCGCTGATCCTGCTGATCCTGATCGGCGTCGTGCTGGTGCTGTTCGGCATCCTCGCCCTTCTCAGCAGGATCCAGAACGGACGCTTCCTGCGGCCGATCATCGAGACGCTCTCGAAGGTTCCGTGGCTGAAGAAGCAGTTCCAGAAGGTCAGCCAGGCTGCGATCGAACGCAGCAATCCCGAGCTCGCGAGCGCGATGCGGAAGCTGCAGCGCGTCGGGCCGAATCCCGATCCGAAGCGCGCCCAGGCCGCGATGCAGTCGCTCTCGCAGGCCGAGCGACGCGCCTACGAGGACTTCGCCGAGGCACAGGGCACGATGCCCGAGGGCGCCAACCGCGAGCAGCGCCGGAAGCTCGCCCGCTACCAGCAGACGAGCCGCCCGCGCACGAGCGCGCCGCCGAGCTCGAAGCGCAAGAAGCGGTAGTACGGCGTCAGGTCAGCGGGTCGCCGGCCGCCGACTGGCCCGGCAGCGCGCTGAAGTCCTCGCGCCAGCCCTTCTCGAGGAAGGGCCGGAGGGACTCCGCGATCTCGTCGAATGCGTCGTTCGACCGCTTGACCTTGGCGGCCATCCGCAGGAAGCCGTGGATCATGCCGTCGTAGCGGTAGCCCTCGGTCTCGACGCCGCCGAAGAAGAGCCGCTGCGCGAACGCCTCGGCCTCGTCGCGGAGCACGTCGGCCTCGGCCGTGACGACGATCGCCCGTGGGAGACGGCGAAGATCCTGGAGCGAGCCCGGCGAGATGTCGGGGTCGCCGCTGCCGCCGAAATCCTTACCCAGATACTGCTCCCAGTACCAGAACATGGCGTCCCGCGTGAGCCCGTACCCCGACTGGTACAGCGAGAACGACTGGGTGTCGCACCGGGTCGAGACCGCCGGGTAGAGCAGCAGCTGCGCCGCGAAGGGCGTTCCCGCATCGCGGCCCTTGCGCGCCACGATTGCGGCGAGGCAGCCGCCGACGCTGTCGCCGCCGACGCCGATCCGCTCGACGTCGATCCCCAGTTCGTCCGCGTTCGCGAACACCCAGCTCGCCGCCTTCCACGAATCCTCGAGCGCCGCCGGGTACGGGTGCTCCGGCGCGAGCCGGTAGTCGACCGAGATCACGACGATGCCGGTGCGCTTCGCGAGCGCACGCGTGATGTGGTCGTGGGTGTCGATGCTGCCGACGACCCAGCCGCCGCCGTGGAAGTAGACGAGGGCCATGCTCGGCCCGTCGCTCTCGACGCCGCGGTAGATGCGGATCGGGACACCGTCGGCATCGCGATCCTCGACCGAGAAGACCTCGTCGGGCTCGCCCTGGAACTCCTTCACGACGCGGACGAAGTCTGCGCGCGCCTCCTCGGGTGTGATCGACTCGATGGGACGGGCGCCGAGCTCCTCGGCCCGGCGCATGGCGGCGATGATCTCTGGGTCGAGCTCAGGAACGGACATGGCTCCTATCGTAACGGCGGATCGAGGTGGAACGGCGCGTCGAACGGCCCGTACACGTGATGCATGAAGTGCGCGACCGCCGTCATCGTCAGCTCGAGCGTCCGGTGAGTGGACTTCGCGATCCTTGCCGTGAACCACGCCGGCGTCTCCGGATCGAAGAACGAGACGACCCACACGCTCTGCCCGTCGAGCCTCGCGGAGGCGAGCACACGCGCGTCGGCGTCCGTCACCCAGAACGGCAGCGGCTCGTGGATCGCCGGGATCTGCGCGGAGCGGACCCACCGGCCGTTCGGGGTCGAGCGGTCCCAGCGGGCGTTGCCGATGATGATCGACGCGGACCCGCCCGTGATCGAGTAGCTGAGCTCGTCCGGCGCCACCGCGCGGTAGACGGTGTGGAGCGCGTCCGTGGGGTTGGCGGCAAGCCGCTCGTGCCAGACGAGAGAGGTCAGCTTCTTCCACACCGACGCCGCGCGCTCGACGATCGCCGTCGCATCCGGCAGGTGGAGCGACGGCGGCAATGCGAACGGGTAGGGCTTGCTACCGATGACGACGGTCGCGCTCCGCCGGACCGACCCGGCCGGAACCTCGGCCTGGTAGCAGCCGGCGCCGCAGGCCGGGAGCGCCACCGGCGAGCCCGCACCGAGGCGGATCGACACGTGCAGCCCCGACGCGGCAGGGCCCGCCGCGCTCAGCACGGACACGCGGACGAGCGCCTCCTTCGAGCCGGGAACGATGGCGAGACCGAGCGCCCTCGCGCCCGCCTCGCGCGCGACGACGACGGCCCCTTCGGGAGGCGAGGGATAGCCGGGCTCGGTGGGAGTCGGAATGCGCCCGCCCACGAGCGACGGCGGCGAGGCGGCGGGCGCCGAAGGCGCGATCGGCGCGGCCGAGCTGACGGGGCCCGGCACCGAGCGCAGAAGCAAGACCGCGATGACGACTGCTCCGGCCCCGGCGGCGACCGCCAGAAGCGCCGCGCCGAGGCGCGGGAGGACGGGCCAGCCGCTCATCCCGGAAAGGGTGCCCTACCGGATGCCTGCGGCCGTCAGAGCGAAGCCGGCCATCGCGCGCGGGAGACGGCGCGCCTTCGCGATCGTCGCGTCGAGCGCCTCCGCGAACGTCGCGAGATCGTCCTCGGTGACGACGAGCGGCGGGATCCCCTTGACGACCGGGATGCCGTGCCCGGCCACCTGAATCAGGATGCGGTGCTCGCGGAAGAGCGGCACCACGACGAGCTGGGCGAAGAGCCCGTTCTGGAGCCGCTCGACGATCCGGTAGGAGCGGCCGCGCGCCCCGGGCTCCTGGAATTCGATCGCCCACATGAGCCCGAGCCCGCGCACCTCGCGGACGACGTCGTAGCGCTCGACGAGCGGCTCGGTCAGCTCGAGCAGGCGCGTGCCGAGCGCCGCCGTCCGCTCCACCGTCCCCTGCTCGTCGAGCTCCTGCAGGGTCGCGAGCCCCGCCGCCATCGCGAGCTCGTTCGGCGCGAACGTCGAGCCGTGGCTGAATGCGTTCTCCATCGAGTCGAACACGCGCTCGTGCACCTTGCGCGACATCAGGAGCGCACCGACCGGGATGTACCCGCCCGAGAGCGATTTCGCGACGGGGACGAGGTCGGGCTCGAGCCCCCAGTGCTCGAACGCGAAGAGCTTCCCGGTACGGCCGAAGCCCGTCTGCACCTCGTCGACGCAGAAGAGCGTCCCGTGCGAGCGGCAGAGCGCCTGCGCACCTTCGAGATATCCGGGCGGCGGGAGATGGACGCCCTTTCCCTGCACCGGCTCGACGAGGAAGAGAGCGACGTCGCCGGCGCGCAGCTCCGCCTCGAGCGCGTCGAGATCGCCGAACGGCACGTGCGAGAATCCAGGCAGGAGCGGGCCGAAGCGGGACGTGAACTCGGGGTTCCCGTTCGCCGACAGCGACCCGAGTGTGAGCCCGTGGAAGCCGTGGTCGGCGGAGACGACGCGGGTTCGCCCGGTCGCGGCGCGGCCGAGCTTGACCGCCGCTTCGACCGCCTCGGTGCCGGTGTTCGTGAAGAGCACCCGCTCGAGCCGCTTCGGCGTGCGCGCGAGGAGGGCCTCGGCGAGGAGAGGTGGAAGCGGAGAGGCACCGAGCTGCACCGAGCCCGGGAGGTCGAGCTCGAGCGCCTCGACGAGCGCAGCGCGAACGCGTGGGTTGTTCCGCCCGACGTTGAACATGCCGAACCCGCCGAGCATGTCGAGATAGCGCTCCCCTTTCGAGTCCCACAGGTAGGCGCCCTCGGCGCGCGACCACACCCGGTCGAACCCGATGGTCTTCAGCACCCGTGCGAACTGCGGGTTGATGGTCTTCCCCCACAGATCGACGCTCTCGGCGCCGCGTTCAGCGACGAGCTCGTGCAGGCTCAGCCCGGCCATCCCGTGACTGTAACCGGAACGCTCGATCCCGGACCTTCCATTGCCGTACCGGATCGCGGATGATGGCGAACGAGAACGGAACTTCGCGGCCGTCAAGGACGACGGGACGATCTTCGTCGTCGATCTCTGGGTTCGCCGGAGGCCTTCGGCGCGGTCGCGGAGGCCGAGCTCGGTCCGATCGCCGGCGACCGCCTGGGCGAGGTTCAGCCGCGCTTCGTCCCCGTGCACAACGCGAGCCTCGGCCGCGCCCCCGTCACGGCGTAGCGCTTGCACGTTTCGCTGCCGGTGCCTCCAGAGGCACCGGCAGTCCAGCGGTCGTAAAGACCGGAAGCCCGAGGCGGCGGCGCATGACCTCGACTGCCTCCGCGTTCGAGTCGCAGAGGATCGGACGCCGGCCGAGCTCGAGCGCCGCGGCGCCGAGCGTGCCGCTCCCGGCGAAGAAGTCGAGGCACCAGTCCCCGCGCCTCGACGAGGCCTGGATGATGCGGCGGAGGACGCCGAGCGGCTTCTGCGTCGGATACCCGGTCTTCTCCTTCCCGGTCGGCGAGACGATCGTGTGCCACCACACGTCGGTCGGGAGCTTCCCGCGCGCGGCCTTCTCGGCCGTGACGAGGCCCGGAGCCATGTACGGCTCCCGGTCGACCGCCTCGCCGTCGAAGAAGTACGCGCCGGGATCCTTGACGTAGACGAGGATCGTGTCGTGCTTGGCGGGCCAGCGGCGCTTCGTACGGGCCCCGTAGTCGTAGGCCCAGACGAGCTCGTTCAGGAAGCACTCGCGGCCGAAGATCTCGTCGAGGAGCACCTTGCAGTAGTGCGCCTCCCGGTAGTCGAGGTGGAGGTAGAAGGTGCCGTCCGGCGCGAGGAGCCGGCGGGCCTCACGCAGGCGGGGCTCGATGAACCCGAGGTAGTCCGGATGCGTGTCCGTGTAGCTCTGCGCACCGATCCGCTCGGTCCTGTAGCTGCGCCCGCCGAACCCCGTACGGTCGCCTTCGGGATCGGCGCTCGTCGCGACGGTGAGGCGCCGTTGCGTCCGCCCCGTGTTGAACGGCGGATCGACGTAGATCAGCGTGAAGGCTCCGTCGGGAAGCCGGGCGAGGAGCTCGAGATTGTCGCCGAGGTGAATGGCCTGCTCGAGCACCGCGTCAGTATGGGCGCGGGCGCGGACGCTCAGGACGGCGAGAGCGACTCGGGACGGACCCGCAGGCGGTAGGAGCGTCCGTCGCGAACGAGGAATCCCTCCCGTTCGAGGTCTCCGAGAGCCAGGGTCACCGTCTCCCTGGCCGAGCGCACGGTCTGTGCGAGCAACTCGTGCGTCAGCGGCACGTCGATCCGGACGCCGTCCGGGACCACACGGCCGTGCCGGCGCGCGAGCTGCAGGAGCTTCTCGCGCAACCGCTCGGCGTGAGGAGCGTCACCGAGCTGGGCGAGGCTCTCCCGGCCCTCCTGGAGCGTGTCGAGCAGGCCGAGCGTGATCGCGTGGGCGGCATCGGGAAGCGCGAGCAGGCCGCGCAGCGCTTCCGGCGTCACGGCCGTCGCCCGGACGTCGGTCAGGGCTGCGAGCTCCTCGTCTGCGGCAAGCGACGGGAGCACGGCGGCGGGGCCCGAGATCGAGAGCACCATCCGCTTGCCGGGCTCGCCTCCGAGGCTGCGGGTCGTCGCGGCGACGCCCTCTTCGACCACGAGCAACGCGGAAGAGGGCAGCTCGACGCCGCCGATCATGCTGCCCGAGCTGATCGAGACGACGGGGCAGGCCGCCAGCAGGCGTACCGTTGCCAGCCTCGCAGGTGGGGCGACGGAGGAGAGCAGGAAGCTCGTGGTGCGGCGTCTGGAAGACATTTGCCGTCACCGGAAATACGCCCGGCCGGTCGCGTCGGATTCCCTCGCATGGGCCGTTCGCGCTCGATCGCACCGAACTGTTAGCTGGCTCACGTCCTGCGTTACTGCCCGATCGGGCCGGGGAATCGAGCGGCCATGAACATCACAAGGACACTCACGAGACGGCGGTGGATCGCGCTCGCCGGCATGCTCGCCGGCGTCGCGGCACTCGCCGCAGGCTGTGGCCGGGCGATCCCGGCCTCGAGCGGCACGCCGACCGTCAAGCTCACCAAGAACGCGCAGGCGCACTTCCTGACCGACGGCGACGGCCACACCCTCTACCTCTTCGAGAAGGATTCGAACGGAACGAGCTCCTGTGACGGGGCCTGCGCCAGCGTCTGGCCGCCGTACGAGGTCGACGGCAAACCGACCGCGGCGGCGGGGCTCCAGGCCTCGCAGCTCGCCACGACGAAGCGTGCCGACGGGGATCGCCAGGTGACCTACGACGGCCACCCGCTCTACTACTACGCAGGCGACGCGAGCAAGCCCGGCAGCACCGACGGCTCTGCGATCGACCAGTTCGGCGCCGAGTGGTACCTCGTCTCCGCAAGCGGCGGGCTGCTCGTTCCCGCGACCGGCGCGACGACCGGCGGCACGAAGAAATCGACAGGAGGAGGCTACTAACCGTGACGAGCTCGATCTCACATCTACCGGCCACCGCGTCGACCGACCGCAGTCGCGGCGAGGCGGCCGCGACGTACGCGGGGTCGCACCCCTTGCGCCTCCTCGCCCGCGGGCTCGGCGCGATCGCACTCGTCGCCGTCGGCGTCGTCCATCTTCAGCAGTACAGCTCCGACTACTACCGCGTCGTCCCGGTGATCGGGACACTCTTCTTGCTCAACTTCATCGGAGCCGTCGGGCTCGCGATCGTGCTCCTCGCACCGACGGGAGCGATCGTCGATCGCCTGGTCGGCCGGGGGGGCCCGCTCGTCGTCGCGCTCGCCGCCGCGGGTGCGGTGGCGCTCGCCGCGAGCTCGTTCGTGTTCCTGCTGATCAGCGAGCGGACGATGCTCTTCGGCTTCCACGAGTACGGGTACCGGACGGCCGTCGTCGTTGCGCTCGTGACCGAACCGGCAAGCTCGGTCCTTCTTCTCGGCTACCTCGCCGGGGCGTGGCGCGCCCGGCGTGCGGATCACGGCACCGCTTCGACCGCAGCCACCCCATGAACCTCGGGGGCGGCGCGGCCCGAGACGAGCCGCCGCGCCGCCTCCTCGTCCCACCACGAGCACGCCCATCGAACCTCGTCGAGGTAGGCGCCGCGACCCGCTTCGTCGAGCCACGGCGCCCAGTCGGGCCGCGCCTCGAGCGCGGCGACGGTCGCGGCGACGATGTCGTCAGGAACTGGGGCGCCGGTGACGAGCGCACTGCACTCGCTGAGCCCCCGCAGCTCCGACACCCCGAGCGGGGCGAGGATCCGGGCTGCGTACTCCGCCGAGGCCGCATTCGCCTCACGTTCGCTCGGTAGGGACGTGTAGCCCTCGCCGCCCGCGTCGCGAACGGCACCGCGCAACAACTCGTCGGCCTCGAAGAACCGCGTGCCGGAGAGCTCCCATCGCCGCGCATGGGCAAGCTCGTGGCGGAGCATCGGGCCGAGCGCCGTGCCCGGGATCCCCGGCAGATCGCGCCAGATCGCGAACCGGTGGGCGGCGAGGTGGTATTCCTGCACGCGTTCCCGGCCGGCCGCCCGAAAGACCGCGACGGTGTCCGGCCACACGAAGCCGGCCGGGTTGAGATACGCGATCGGCGTCGTGCCGACCGGCCTCGGAGCATCGACGGCGAAGAGCACGGCCGATCCCGGCTCGATCCCGGCATCCCGGCAGGCGCGCGTGAGCTCTTCGAGGACGTCGTCGAGGTCGCGCATCGCCCGCGCAGTGTCGCCTACCCGCGCGGTCGCGTTGCGGTTCCCGAATCGGTTCCGAACCGCGAGGTGGTTGCGAGCCGCGGCGTCGATCTCGAACGGCGTGGCTATTCTCGGGCCATGCGCCGTGTCGCCTGGTTCGAAAGCGCCCTCGCCGTGTTCACGTCGCGGGGCTCGGCCATCGAGTCCGAGTAGTGCAGATCTACCTCGCCGGCCCGCTCTTCTCCGACGCCGAGCGCAAGTGGCTCGACGTGCTTGCGGCGACGCTCAGGAGCGAGGGGTTCGACTGCTTCGTCCCCCACGAGCACTTCGACGACATCGTCGAGTTGACTCCTGCCGAGATCTACCGGGTCGACGGCGCCGGGATCAGGTCGTCCGACGTCCTGCTCGCCTGGCTCGACGGGCCGATCGTCGATGACGGGACCGCTGCGGAGATCGGCGCCTTCGCCGAGCTGTGCCGGATCGACGCCGAGCGCTACCGCGGGATCGTCGGGCTCGTCACCGACCTGCGCCTCGAGCGGCGGCGCGGGAACGCGCCCGGCGACGGGATGAACCTGTTCGTCGCGGGCGCGATCGAGTCCGCAGGCACGGTGTGCTGGTCCGTCGACGAGGCCGTCGCCGCCCTTCGCCAGCTCGCCTCCCTCTGAAGCTTTCCGCTTTCTTAGCAGTCTCTTCACCGGCTCCAGGTATCCCATGGACCGGGACATGACGGCAGCGCGCAACATCACACGCAGGCATGTCGCTCGGCTGCCGGCGGTCGCGCTGGCCGTACTGATCCTCGCTGCCACGGCGTCGGCTGCGACGGCACCGACGGTCACTACGGGCGCGACGACATCCGTGACCTCGAGCTCCGGTGCCGTCACCGCGACGGTGAATCCGAACGGCACGACGACGACCGCATACTTCGAGCTCGGCACGTCGACCTCGTACGGGACGAAGTCGCCCTCGGCGACTGTCGGCAACGGAACCGCAGCCGTCGCGTTCGACTACACCTTCACCGGCCTCACGCCGGGCACCACCTACGACTACCGCGTCGTCGCGACGAGCAGCGCCGGCCCCGCCGACGGCACGAACGGCATCTTCACCACGTCCGCCTCTCCTGCGCCGGTCGTGACGACCGCCGCGGCGAGTTCGATCTCCTCGACCGGCGCGACGCTCAACGGCAGCGTCAACCCGAACGGCCAGACGTCGAGCTGGTACTTCGAATACGGCAAGACGGCGAGCTACGGCTCGAAGACCTCGAGCGTCAGCGCCGGGAACGGGACGACGGCGACGAACGTCTCGGCGCCGGTCACGAAGCTCTCGACGGGACAGGCCTACCACTTCAGGCTCGTCGCGGTGAGCCCAGCCGGGACGACCAACGGTGCCGACATGACGTTCACGCCCGCGGGCGGCCCTGCCGCGACCACGTCGGCCGCGTCCTCGGTGACCTCGTCGGGCGCGAAGCTGAACGGAAGCGTCAACCCCAACGGGCAGGCGACCAGCGTCTACTTCGACTACGGGACGACGACCAGCTACGGGTCGAAGACGCCGGTCACGAACGCCGGCTCAGGGACGAGCACGTCGAACGTCTCGGCGATGGTGAACGGCCTCGCGCCCGGGGTCTACCACTTCCGCCTCGTCGCGACGAGCCCCGCGGGGACGACCGCAGGCAGCGACCTGACGTTCGGCTCCGCCCCACCCGCCGTGCAGACGGGCACCGCTCAGGGCGCATCGACGAGCGGCGTCACGCTCACCGGCTCGGTCAACCCGCAGGGGAACGCGACGAGCTGGTACTTCGAGTACGGCGCGAGTACCTCGTACGGGACGAAGACGCCCGCGAAGAGCGCCGGGTCGGGTGTAGCGGCGGCCGGGGTCTCCGCCGCAATCACGAAGCTCGTGCCGGGAGCGAGCTACCACTACCGACTCGTCGGGACGAGCGGGTCGGGGACGACCTTCGGGAGCGACGTCACGTTCACGACGGTCGCCGCGATCACGATCGCGACCTCCACGCTCCAGTCGGTGTACGGGCACTACGCGACTCTCTCCGGCAGCGTTTCGACGCGCCAGGCCGGGGTGACGGTGACGATCCTCTCGCAGCCGTTCGGGTCGAAGTCCTACGCGAAGACCGGCTCGGTGGTCACCGGGAACGGCGGTGCCTGGACGTTCGCTGTCCGCCCCAAGCTCGTCACCTCCTACGAGGCGAGCTCGCCGGACGGCACGAGCCAGCCGGTCTCGGTCGGGGTGCGACCTGCCGTCTCGCTGCGGAAGATCACCCGAGCCCGCTTCGCGACGCGGGTCGTGAGCTCCGCGTCGTTCACCGGCAAGCTCGTCCAGCTCCAGCGGGCGCTCCCCGGCGGCCGCTGGCAGACCGTTGCGAAGGCACGGCTGAACGGGAAGTCGTCGGCGACGTTCGCCGCGAGCCGCCTGCCGCACGGCACCTCGACGATCCGGATCGCGATGAGCGTCAATCAGGCCGGGCCCGGGTATCTCGGCGGCTTCAGCCGGACGCTCACCTACCACCGCGCCTGACGCGCCGGACCCGTCAGCCCGCGGCAGCGAGTGCGGAGTTGATCGCCTGGGCGGTCTTCGCCCCGACGACGCCGTCCGCGGTGAGGCCGTGAACCTGTTGGAAGGCCGCGACGGCGCTCTCGGTCTCGGCGCCGAAGTTGCCGTCGGCGGTGAGGGTCGCGACGGCGAGCTTCACGAGGGCCCTTTGCAGGAGCTTGACATCCGCGCCGGTGTCGCCCTGGGAGAGCTTCCCCGAAGCCGGAAGGACGACCTTCAGAGGCGCCGTGGTCTTCGTCGTCGTCTTCGGGGGCGTCGTGCTCGTCTGCGCCGGCGTCGTCGTGACCGCGGTCGTCGTGGCTGGAACGGTCGGAGGCGCCTTCGTCCCGCCGCCGCCGAAGGCGACGAGCGCGATCACGACCACGAGGATCACCGCCCCGAGCGCGGCGAGCGCCGCGATGAGCCTGCGGCGGCGAACGTCGGGATCGAGCGGAGCCGACGAGCTTCCGAAGCCCGCTCGCGCCGTCGCCACACCGCGGCGGCGAGTCGGCGCGGGGCGCTCCTCGCCCTCCGGGAACCAGTCGAGGTCGGGCGAGCCGCCGAGCCAGTCGTCGCGTGGATCCGGGCCGCCGCTCCGGGGCGACGGATCGACGCTGATGAACGTGTCGTCGTCGGACATCGGATCCAAAGTGTGCCTTGCGGGGCGGATACTCCCGCTCGCGGGTTAACAAACCGTGAGTGCGCTGTTCGGATCCGCCGACGCGTGGAACCGCTGCTTCCGGCGTGTCGAACCGCGAAAGTCGATTAGGGTCGCGCCGTGGGATATCAGCCCGAGCCGGAGCTCATCGAGCGCTACGCGGACGTCCTCGTCGGCTTCGCGCTCGGCAACCGATGCGGAATCGAGCCCGGCGACGTCGTGATGCTCTCGGTGCCGGAGGAGGCGAAGCCGATGTTCCTCGCCCTTCACGACGCGGTGCTCCGCGCCGGCGGGACGATCATCTCGGACTACACCCCGAGCGGGGTCGCCCGCTCCGCGTTCGAGCTCGCGAGCAGCAAGCAGCTCGAGACGTTCCCGGCCGCCTACTACCGCGGCCTCGCGCAGACGATCGATCACCGGATCTCGATCCGGTCCACGGGTGACCCGCGCGAGCTCGACGGCGTCGACCCGGAGAAGATGATGCAGGCACGCCGGACGATCAAGCCCTACCGGCGCTGGATCGACCGCAAGGAAGCCGGGGGCCGCTTCACGTGGACGCTCGCCTCGTACGGGACACCGGGGATGGCGAAGGAGGCAAAGCTGAGCTATCCCGCGTACTGGCGCCAGATCGTGGAGGCCTGCTTCCTCGCCGACCCTGACCCGAAGAGACGGTGGCGGGAGACCTTCCGGGAGATCGACCGGGTGAAGAAGAAGCTCGACCGCCTGGCGATCGAGAGCCTCCATGTCGTCGGTGACGGGATCGACCTGAAGATCGTCATCGGGCCGAGCCGCCGCTGGCTCGGCGCGAGCGGGCACAACATCCCGAGCTTCGAGGTGTTCATCTCGCCCGACTGCCGGGCCATCGACGGCACGGTCGCCTTCACCGAGCCGCTCTACCGCTACGGCAACCTGATCGAAGGCGTTCGGCTCGAGCTCGAGCGCGGCCGCGTCGTGGACGCGAGCGCGACGCGAAACGAGGATCTGCTCCTCGCGATGATCGCCAGCGACGAGGGATCGTGCCGGGTCGGCGAGGTCTCGCTCACCGACGCGCGCCTGAGCCCGATCACGCGCTACATGGCGGACACGCTGTTCGACGAGAACCGAGGCGGGACCGAGGGCAACTTCCACCTCGCGCTCGGGAACGCCTACAAGGACTCGTTCACGGGCGACGTCGCCCGCCAGACCGCCCGCGACTGGCGCAGGCTCGGCTTCAACGAATCGACCGTCCACACCGACATCGTCTCGACCGCGCGGCGCGAGGTGACGGCGACGCTCCCGGGCGGCAAGACGAAGCTCATCTACCGAGACGGCCGGTTCACGATCTGATCGAAGAATCGAAGGGACTGACCTCAGGCGGCGCGGCAGAGGAACGTCACGTACGCGGCGACCCCGAGCGGCAGGAGGCGTGGGAAGTGGAGGCGGTGCTCGAGCGTGATCCCGGGCGTCGCGTGGATCGCCGCCTCGATCTCGCGATGGCCGGACGGATGGATCTCGGACGGGTCGTAACCCACGAGGCGGAAGAAGGAGCTCGTCGCCACGTTCCGCACCGGCGTCCCGAAGATCAGCACACCGCCCGGACGGACGACGCGGCGGAGCTCGGTGAGCGCGGGAACGAGGTCGCGGAGATGCTCGAGCACGCTGACGGAGACGAGCGCGTCGAAGCCGGCGTCGTCGAACGGGAGCTCGAAGAGCGACGCGTGGAGGAGCTCGACGTCGATCCCGAGCCCGGCGGCCATCTGCTGCACGCCTTCGCGGCCCGCGTGAACGTCGACACCTACGAGGCGCTTCGTGCGGCGGGCGAGCTCCGGAAGGAAGATGCCGGACCCGTACCCCACGTCGAGCAGCGCGTCGAACTCCCGGTCGCCGAGGGCCCGCAAGGTGTCACGGAGCCGCGCGCGGTAGAGCCACCGGGTGAGAGGGCGGTAGTAGTACTCGATCGGATCCTCCGCGTCCGGCTTCGTCACGAGCTCGCGTGGCGGCAGAAGCAGGCTCATCGGGGCACTACTCTAGGGAGTCGTTGAACACCACCGCCGCCCCAACCCGTACCGGCGCCACGGACCCGTACGCCGAGACGTCCCGCGCCTTCGACGAGCTCGCCGCGCAGGAAGAGCACTGGGCACGCCGCACGCGCGGCTACCACGGCCTCGTCACCGCAGTGCACCAGGCGATCGTCCCGCCCGGCGCCTCGGTGCTCGAGATCGGCTGCGGCGCAGGCGATCTGCTCGCCTCGCTCGAGCCGGCAGACGGCGTGGGGGTCGACGTGAGCCCGGCCATGGTCGGCCTCGCGCGCTCCCGCCATCCAGCCCTGCAGTTCGAGGTCGTCGCGGGAGAGGACGTCGAACTCGGACGCAGCTTCGACTACATCGTCATCTCCGACCTGCTCCCGTTCGTGGACGACCTCCTCGGCCTCTTCGCGAACGTCGCGCGGCACTCGCACCGCGAGACACGCATCGTGATCCACTCGTTCAGCCAGCTCTGGCGGCCGGCGCTGCGCGTGCTCGAACTGCTCCGGCTCCGCCGCCGAGCCCCGATGCGCAACTGGGTGACACCGCAGGACGTCGGCAACCTGATGCGCCTCGCGGGCCTCGACCCGGTCACCGAGACGCAGCGCATCCTGCTCCCGATGCGGATCCCGATCGTGTCGGCGTTCGTCAACGGCTTCCTTGCGAACCTGTGGGGCATCCGGCACCTCTGCCTGACTTACTGGATCGTCGCGCGCCTCCAGCCGGCGGAGCGCCGCGATCTGTCCGTCACCGTGGTCGTTCCCGCGAAGAACGAGGCCGGGATGGTCGATCGGATCGTCGACGAGACGGCCTTTCTCGGGCCGGGCGCCGAGTTGATCTTCGTCGAGGGCCACTCGACCGACGGAACCCGCGAGGCGATCGAGCGGCGCATCGAGCTCGAGCCCGACCGGAAGATCGTCTACATCGAGCAGACGGGCCACGGGAAGGGCGATGCCGTCCGGCTCGGCTTCGAGCGCGCGACCGGCGACATCCTCACGATCCTGGACGCCGACCTCACCGTCCGGCCGCGCGACCTGCCGCCCTTCTTCGAGGCGCTCGCCAACGGCCGCGCCGAGTTCGTCAACGGCTCGCGCCTCGTCTACGGGATCGAGCCGGGTGCGATGCGCTTTCTCAACCTGCTCGGGAACAAGGCGTTCTCGCTCGTCTTCACGGCACTTCTCGACCAGCCGGTCAAGGACACCCTCTGCGGGACGAAGGCCCTCGAGCGTCACCGTTACGAGCAGATCGCGGCCGGGCGAAGCTACTTCGGCGACTTCGACCCGTTCGGCGACTTCGACCTCCTCCTCGGCGCCGCGCGGCTCAACCTGAAGATCGTCGACCTGCCGGTCCGCTATCAGGCTCGTACCTACGGCGAGACGAAGATCTCGCGCTTCCGGCACGGGTTCGTGCTGCTGCAGATGGCGAGCTTCGCGTTCCGGAAGCTGAAGGTCCAGATCTACCGGCGCCGTCAGGGCCGCACGTAGAGCGCGATCGGCGTGCCGTTGTCCGGCCGCTCGTACGACCAGACCTCCCTGAACCGCCCGACGCCCGCAGGCACCGGGTTCCCTTCGGACAGGAAGGCATCGGCGGTGCGCGCCTCCGAGTCGTTCGGGCTCACCCAGTTGATGTCGAGGCCGCGCGAGGCCGCGAGGACGAGCACCTGGAACGGCTCGAGGTTGGGGTCTGCGATCACCGTGAGTGGCCGTCCGGTCGAGAAGATCGCGAGCTCGTCGACGACCTGAGGTGTGCCGAACCCGGACGGCCAACCGGTGACGAACGCCACCTTGTCGCCCGGCGGATATCCGGCCGCCGCGGGGTCGTAGGACGCCTGCGCGTCGAAGATCAGCGCCGGGATCAGCAGCAAGGCGCCGATCGCGATCGCGGAGAGCGACACGCGGCGCGTGTCCCCGAGACGCTCCCGGACGAGCGTGACGATCTCGGTGACGCCGATCGCCGCAAGCATCAGGACGAACGGGATCGCAGGTACGACGTAGCGCGCGTAGACGTTCCCCGCGAGCCAGATCGCCGCCCCGAGCTGGGCGAGCGCCCAGGCGGCGACGACGATCGTGAGCCTCGTCCTCCGCCACAGCCCGAGACCGAGCCCGGCGACCGCGAGCACGATCACGGGCCAGGTCAGGTAGGAGGTCAGCTCCTGGTGCACGCCGTGCCACGACTCGTCGAAGTAGCGCAGCGGATGGGCGGCGACATCTCCGAAGCTGCGCTTCACCCCCACCTCCCTCTCGACGAGCCCGAGGTTCGCGTACGCGCTCGAAAGCTTCATCGTCAGCGTCGCGAGCCACGCCATGACGAGCGCGAGCACGACGTTTCCCACCCACGCTGCCCCCAGGCGCAGGCGCTGCGGCGAGCGGACCGGGAAGTAGAGGAGCGACAGCGGCAGGAGGACGAGTGCCGCCTGGCCGCTTTCCTTGACGAGGAAGTCGAGGCCGAACGTGACCCCGAGCAGCAGCCCGACCCACAGCCGCGGGCGGCGGGCGAGCTCGAGCTCGAGCAGCAGCCCGGAGACCATCAACCCGGCGATCACGGGGTCGCGGAGCCCGAGGGACTCGTAGAGGAAGAGGAACGGGGTGAAGAGAGCGAGCACTCCGAAGGCGATCGCGGCCGTCCGGTCCGCGTAGCGCAGCGACAGGATCGTGCCGCAGGCGGTGACGACGAGCCCGAAGATCACGACCGAGAGACGGATCGAGACGAGCGTGCTGATGTGCAGGCTCATTCCGCCGAGCGTCATCCACACGAGCCCGGGCCTGACCCCCTCGGTGAGCGAGATCAGCCGCTGGTCGGCGTTCTGGCCCTCCTGCGCATAGAGCCCGAGGATGCCCTCGTCGAGGAAGTAGGGGAACCGGGCGACGAGCCAGAGCCGTGTCTCGAAGAACGCCGCGAGCCCGAGCACGACCGCCGCGATCGAGTACCGCGAGCACCACAGCCGTGCGGTGAGGCCTTCAGCCCCGGATCCCGCGGCCGGCGCGGTGCTCGATGTCTCCTCCATGCGGTGCGTGATTCTACGTTCGGCCCTGGTCGGCCCCAAGCCCGGTGAGCGTTCAGGCCAGGCGGCGCAGCAATCGCATCGCACCGCGTTCGGCGCGGCCGCCGGACTTGCGCAGGAGCTCGTCGAGCTCGATCCCGACGAGCAGGATGATCGACGCGATGTACAGGTAGCCGATCACCGCCAGCACGACCGTCAGACTCCCGACCGCGGTCGTGAAGCTTGCCACCGACTCGACATACCAGCGGAACACGAGCGACTCGACGACCCAGCCGAGCACCACGAGGAGCGAGCCGACAGACGCCCATTTCTTCGCCCGCGATTGCGCCGGGGCGTAGCGGACGAGGAGGGCGAACCCCAGCACGATCAACAGGATCGCTCCGACCCAGCGAGCGATCGCGAAGGGGATGGACGCCGCACCGTGCAAGACCCCGCCGACCGCCATCACGAGCAGCAGCGCGCCCATCAGCGACACGATCATGGCCGCTGCGAGTGCGAACGAGATCGGGAAGCGCACCTTCCACGACCTCGTCTCGTCGCATTCGTAGATCCGGTTCAGCGCACCGGACAGGCCACGGACAGAACCCGAGACCTCCCAGATCGAGAGCAGCGCGGCGAAGACGATCAACCCCGGCGAGTTCGCGGCGAAGATGTGCCGGACCGTCTCGTCGATCCCGCCGTAGACGTTCGGAAGCACCCGGCTCTTGATCTGCGGCGCGACGTGCCGGAACCAGAGATCCTTCCGCCCGATCTCGCCGAGCACCCCGAGCATGAGCAGGACGAGCGCGACGCCGGCGACGACCATCGTCCGTGCGATCGAGCTCGCGTAGGTGAGAAGCTCGTGACGGCTGAAGAGGTCGGTCCAGAGCTCGACGAAATCGCGGAACCGGCTCCAGAGCCTCCGATCTGCGGGCCTCCCGGCGACGGCGTTCGCAGCCACATGACGCGAGTACCCTCGCCGGGGTCAATCTAGGCTTAGGAGCTCAGAGGATCGCGGCGGGGTCGTAGGCGTGAAGCTCGTAGGCGTGCTCGCGGAGCCACCGTCCGTGAGCGCGACGTTGCGGGGAGGCTGCGTCGACGAGCTGCCAGAACCGGTTCGAGTGGTTCGGCTCGCGCAGGTGGCAGAGCTCGTGGACGACGACGTACTCGAGCACAGCCGGGGGCGCGAGCACGAGCCGCCAGCTGAACGAGAGCGTCCCGCTGCTCGAGCACGAGCCCCAGCGCGTGCTCTGGTCGCGGATCGCGATCCGCTCGTAGCGGAGGCCGAGCCGGGAGCCTTCCCGCGCTGCGGCCTGCTCGATGCGGGCCCGCGCCTCGCGGCGATACCAGCGGCCGACGGCCTCGCCTGCCTCGTCGACGGGCCCGCCCACCGTGAGCTGCCCCGCGCAGAGCTCCGCGACCGACCGAGCACCGCGGGTCATGACGATGGGCACGTGCCCGCCCGCGAGCGGAGCGAACCCGGCCCGCACGAGGCCGAGCGCTCCCGGCCGGCTCGCGATCGCACGAAAACGCGCCGTCTGCTCGCGAATCCAGGCGCGCCTCGACTCGAGGATCCGGTCGATCTCCGCGGTCGTGATCCTGCGGGGAACGACGATCTCGAGCGGGCGCCGCGGCCCCACGACGAGGCGAGAGACGCGGACACGGCTCGACTCGCGAACGCGGACCTCG
>DASZLW010000250.1:0-5663 GCA_035552175.1 Gaiellaceae bacterium
GCGCGCAGGGCGCGCTTCATCTGGTCGACCGTGACCGACCCCTCGTCCTCGATGTAGGCCTCGAGCACCTCGTCGTCGAAGTGCGAGATCGCGTCGATCAACTGGTGGTGGTACTCGTGGGCCTGCTCGGCGAGCTCGACCGGGATCTCCCCCGTCTCGAACTGCTGGCCAAGGTCGTCCTTGTAGATGATCGCCTGCATCTCGACGAGGTCGATCACGCCCTGGAAGTTCTCTTCGGACCCGATCGGGATCTGGATCGGCACCGGGTTCGCGCCGAGGCGGTCGCGCATCGACTGCACGGCTGCGAAGAAGTTCGCGCCGGTGCGGTCCATCTTGTTGATGAACGCGATCCGCGGCACCTTGTACTTGTTGGCCTGCCGCCACACGGTCTCGGACTGCGGCTGCACGCCTGCGACGGAGTCGAAGACGGCCACGGCGCCGTCGAGGACGCGCAGGCTGCGCTCGACCTCGACCGTGAAGTCCACGTGCCCGGGCGTATCAATAATGTTGATCCGGTGGTCGCGCCACGTCGCGGTCGTCGCAGCAGACGTGATCGTGATGCCGCGCTCCTGCTCCTGCGCCATCCAGTCCATCGTCGCCGCGCCCTCGTGCACCTCACCCAGCTTGTGGGTGCGGCCCGTGTAGTAGAGGATCCGCTCGGTCGTCGTGGTCTTGCCCGCATCGATGTGGGCCATGATCCCGATGTTCCGCACGCGATCCAGCGCGACCTTGTTACCAGATCTGTTCTCAGTCAGAGACAAGCTTTTTCCTCTCGGTTCCTACCGTGATCTACCAGCGATAGTGAGCGAAGGCCTTGTTGGCCTGCGCCATGCGGTACATGTCGTCTTTGCGCTTGAACGCGCTTCCCTGCTGCTCGAGCGCGTCGAGGATCTCACCCGCGAGCTTGTCCGCCATGTGCTTCTCGCGGCGGTCGCGCGAGTACGTTACGAGCCAGCGTAGCGCGAGCGTACGCCCACGGCGCTGCGGCACCTCGACAGGAACCTGGTAGTTCGCGCCACCCACGCGTCGGCTGCGAACCTCGAGCACCGGCGTGACCGTCTTCACGGCCTGCTCGAGCACCTCGGCAGGCGGGCGGCCCGTCTTCGAGCCGACCTTGCCGAGCGCGCCGTAGACGATCTGCTCGGCGGTTGCCTTCTTGCCGTGCAGCATCACGCGGTTGATGAGCTGCGTGACGAGCAGCGACTCGTACACAGCATCGACCGGCAACACCCTCGGCTGGATCTCGGCGCGACGCGGCATCGCTATTTGCTCTTCTTGGCGCCGTACTTGGAGCGCGCCTGCTTGCGGTCGGCGACACCCGAGGCGTCGAGTGCCGCGCGGATCACCTTGTAGCGGTAGCCCGGCAGGTCCTTGACGCGGCCGCCGCGGACGAGCACGACCGAGTGCTCCTGCAGGTTGTGGCCTTCGCCCGGGATGTACGTACCGACCTCGATGCCGTTCGTGAGCCGGACGCGCGCGATCTTCCGCAGCGCCGAGTTCGGCTTCTTCGGGGTCATCGTCGAGACGCGCGTGCACACACCCCGCCGTTGCGGGGCGCCCTGGAGCGCGGGGGTCTTCGTCTTCTCGCGCTTGGACGTGCGGCCCTTGCGGATCAACTGGTTTACGGTCGGCATGCTCTCCTCTGAAATCGTCTCAATACGTGCAAAAGGTCGACGCGGGCCTCAGCCCGTGCCGAACCAGGCCTCGATCGTAGCAGAGGAGCCGGGCCGTCAGGACGCCCCGCGGCCCTCGCACGCCGGACCGCGCGATGGTTTGGAGTAGCGGTTCGGCGGTAGTTCTCTACTGCACTTGCAAGTTCTTCATTGGCACTTGCAAGAATCGTCCGGCGGAACCATTGTATGAGTGGGTTGTATGTGTTTCGCGTTGGATGAGTTGGGAGCTGCGGACGGATGGGGACTGTGGTTGTCATTGCGGTGGTCTGGGGCTGCGCTGCTGCGCTTGCGGCAGGGGTGGTCCTCGTGCGCGCTCGCAGGCCTCGCGTGCAGACCTTCGACTCCGCGGCCCTCGAGGAGCGTGCCGAGCAGCTCGTCGCGGAGCTGTGGGATTCACGTGCCGCCGCATCGGCAGCCGCAGCCACGAGCGGAGCCGCTCCCGCTCGAGAGACGACGAACGAGACGCCGGCGCCGTCGGCTGCAACCGATCCGGTCGAAGATGTCCCGCCACCGCCGGCGGCACAACCGGGACCGCCCGCTCCGGACGAGGCCGGCCCGGACGAGGCCGGCCCGGACGAGTCCGGCGAGACTCCCCCGGAGCAGCCGGGCGGCCGGCTCGCGGCCGAGCTGACCTACACCCCCGAGCTCGCGTCGTCACTCGATCCCGACGAGGTCCTCGACCGGATCCTCGATGCGGTCATGTCGATGGGCGGTGTCGATGCCGCGCTGATCGCGATCGGCGACGAGAGCCACGACCGGGTGACACGGGCGACGGGGCTCAGCGACGACGAGATCGAGCGCACGCTCCTCCAGCTGCCGAGACATCCCGACCTGCGTGCGCTCGAGGTCGTCTACCGCTACCGGCTCGACGACGTCGATCAGTCCGTGCCGCTCCCCCGCGCGGCATTGACGGTGACCCTCCGGGCCGACGGCGAGCCGATCGGATCGCTTGCCGCGATCTCGCGCTCGTCGCGCACGGCGCTCTCCGAGGTCGCGCTCGAGGGGCTCGCCCGCCGGGCCGGCCCGGCGATCTCGAACGCGCTCCGGTACACCGAGGCGCGAGCCCATGCTGAGCTCGATTCGCTCACCGGACTGCACAACCGGCGGCTCTTCTACGAGTTCCTCGGCCGCGAGATCGCGAGAGCGCAGCGCTACGAGCGGTACGTGTCCGTGATCGTGTTCGATCTGGACGACTTCAAGCGCATCAACGACCGGCTCGGTCACCTGGGCGGCGACGCCGTTCTCGCCGAGGTCGCGGACCGTGTCCGTGCGGTCGTGCGCGCGACGGACATCCCCTGCCGGGTCGGGGGCGACGAGTTCGCGGTGATCCTTCCCGAATCGGCTCGCGACGACGCGGAGCTCCTCGCCGACCGGATCGCGCTCGCGATCCGCGCGCAGAAGATCGACAAGGTCGGGTCGCTGAAGATCTCGGCGGGAGTGGCCGAGCTGCGCGCGGGCGACAGCGCGGCCGACCTGTTCGAGCGCGCCGACCATGCGCTCCTGCGCGCGAAGAACACGGGCAAGTCGCGCATCGTCGCAAGCTGAGGCACCCGATCCGCTGCCCCGTCTCGGCTGCCGTCCCAACAGCGGTTGAACACAGCACCGTTGCAGACGTGCCGTTAAAAAATTCAGCTCCGGCAAGTCCGAAGACCCACTGGAGCTGAGTGCCGGATCCTGCAAGTCCGAAGACCCACCGGACCCGACGAGGGGGAAGCTATCCGCCGAGACACCGCCGGTCAAGTCTCCCCGGAGAGGAATCCCGCTCGTAGCGACAATTTCACTGCGAGGTCGTCCGGCGCCGCTCCACGATCCGGCCTCAGAGCAGCTCCGCCCTGGGCATCTGACCCGCATACACTGACGGCATGTGCAGAAACATCAGACCTCTCTTCAACTTCGAGCCTCCGACGACCGAGGGCGAGATCCACGACGCGTCGCTGCAATTCGTGCGCAAGGTGAGCGGGATGCAGAAGCCGTCGCAGGCGAACGCCGAGGCGTTCGAGCGCGCGGTCGCGGAGATCTCCCGGGTCACGGCGGGGCTTCTCGACGAGCTCGTCACCGCCACTGCCCCACGCGACCGCGAGATCGAGGCGGAGCGGCGGAAGGCCCGCTCGGCCGAGCGGTTCGGCCGCGTCGCCTGAGGGCGCGTCGCGGATCGGGCTCGTCGTGCCGGGCTCGATGATCGACTCCGTTGCCCTGCTCCCGGGTCGTGGGCGATGCGAGCGTGCTTCGGGAACTACGTCGAGCTCGCCGCGAACACGCGTGTCGCCGCGATCGTGACGGTGTCGCCGATCCTGACGCGGCCCGGCTCGACCACCTGCCCGTAGATCCCGAGGGGGAGCGGCTCGGAACGACCCTCCCTACGGTAGGTGGCAAGGGCACGGAGGGTGTCGACGTCGGTCTCGCCGGTGTCGGGATCGTGCGAGGTGACGACGCAGCGGCCGATGTCCCCGCGGAACACGATCTCGGCCTCGCCGATCCGGATGCGGCGGCCGATCCACTCGTCCTCTTCGTGCGCCTCGACGCCGTCGATCTCGAAGAGCATCCTGAAGCGGCGCCCGTCGAGGGGAGCGGCTGCGCCCGCCACCTCGCCGAGTCGTGCAAGCGAGGCCTCCGAGACGAGCGAGACGGTGCCCCCGTGAAGCCCCCGATCGGTCGCACCGTCAGGCGCGTGGAAGAGAAGCAGGGGCTCTCCGGCGTACTCCGACAGGGCGTCCTCCCACGGCCCGATCACGCGCCTCGACGGGAACGCGGCGCCGTAGAAGGTCGTGGCCGTCTCGGTTCCGAGCTCCACCGTCCCCGAAACGGCGCTGCCGTTCGGAAAGGCGAGGGTGAGCTGCCCGCTCTCCTCGTCCCAGGTGGGGCGAACGAGGACGAACGTCCCCAGGCGCTTGTTGTTGTAGAGCCGACCGGTGGCATCGGTCATCCAGAACCGCCGGTCGCCCGCGATCCCGTGCGCCCCGAGCTGAACCTCGTCAGGGAAGACGAGCCCGAGGGACTTGACGGGGGCGATCGAGATGCGCGAGACCGTGATCATGGGCGAAGCATCGCTGACGGGGCGGCCCGGCTGCGCGGGAAACGCGCGAGCCAAACGAGCGAGGCCGGGCTTGTGGCCCGGCCTCGCTCGTCGCTCGTTTTCGAACTGCGCTAGTCGTCGATCTCGGGGAGCTCGACATCGGCTGCCGGCTCCGCTCCGTCGCCGCCCGTGACCGTGAGGTCCGAGTCGCCGTTGAAGCCCACCGGGCCGCCGTCGGCGTCTATCTCCTCGAGCGCCTGGAGCAGGACGTCCTGCTGGTAGGCATCCGGCGTGACCGGGTCGGTCGGGCCGATCTCGATCGACCGGTACCGGCGGAGGCCGGTCGCGGCCGGGATCAACTTCCCGATGATCACGTTCTCCTTCAGTCCGAGCAGGCGGTCGATCTTGCCCTCGATCGACGCGTCCGTCCGCACCTTCGTCGTCTCCTGGAACGATGCCGCGGAGAGGAACGACTCCGTGGCGAGCGAGGCCTTCGTGATCCCGAGGATCAGGGGCTCGAACGTCGCGAGCTCCTGCTTCGCGGCCTTCGCCTTCCCGTTCTCGCGCGCCAGGACGGCCTTGTCGACGAGCTGGCCCGGCAGAAGCTCGGTGTCGCCGTTCGTCTCGACGCGCACCTTCTTCAGCATCTGACGCACGATCAGCTCGATGTGCTTGTCGTGGATCTCGACGCCCTGCGACTTGTAGACCTTCTGCACCTCGGCGACGAGGTACAGCTCCGTCGAGGTCGAGCCCTTGAGCCGGAGGAGGTCGGCCGGGTTGCGCGAGCCCTCGTTGAGAGCATCGCCCGGCTCGATCACCTGACCGTTCGTGACGAGGAGACGCGTGCGGCGCGGCAGCTGGTGCTCGACCGGATCCGCGAGCTCGCCGTCGCTGCCGACCTCGGTCGGGTGGACGGTGACCTTGGGCCCACGCTCGGTCTGCTCGATCTCGACCCGGCCGCCGGTCTCGACGAGCGT
>DASZLW010000251.1:0-7417 GCA_035552175.1 Gaiellaceae bacterium
AACCAGGGCTACACGTGCGTGAAACCGGTGTTCACGCTCACGGGCCCGGGCGTGAACAACGTCAGCACGTTCCCCGGACAGGAGCTCCACGATCAGCAGATGGCGACACTCCAGCCATCCTCGACCTACGTGGCCGCCGACGCGAGCGCTCCCGCGACGACGCAGAAGGTGTTCTCGACCGCCGCATCGGGCTCGAACCTCGTGCTGCTCGGGTCGTCCGGCACGCAGACCGGCGCGACGAAGACCTCGACGCAGCCGGAGCTCGTGGGCTCGCTGGCGGCGAGCGCACCGGCCACCCTGCTCGCGACCGTCAGCAAGGCCGGAGCGGCGACGCTCGATCGCGGAACCCGGGCGGTCGGCTCGCTGAAAGCCGGACGGTATTCGATCGAGGTTCGCGACTCGGACCGCGACGCCGGGTTCTTCGTGCGGGCCGGAAGGGCGACGGCGGTGGAGGTGACCGGCGTCGGGTTCGTCGGGAGGAAGACACGCGTCGTCGCGTTCACGCCCGGAACGTGGACGTTCTTCTCGGTCGCGGGCAGACCGATCAGGTTCACGGTCACCGCGAGGTGATCCCTAGAACGAACCGGGCCAGGTCACGCTCTCGGGAGCGACGAGCGGCGGCCCGACCTCGAGCTGGATCTGGCGGTGCTCCACGAGCGGGATCTGGCGCGGATCTCCGGTCCACACCTGCCCGTCGACGATCGCCGTGACCTCGCCGTGCGCGGGCCCGAGCTGCGTGCGGCTGAGCGGCTGCCCCCAGATGTCGAAGAACTCGCCGAGCACGAACGACCGCTGCACCGGCGACTCGACGTGGATGATCCCGTCCGAGAAGTGCGTGCTGAGCCACGAGAAGCAGTTGGCGGGCGTGACGACGAACTGGCCGTACTTGGACTGGCCGACGATTGGCGGCCAGATCCCGATGCTGCCGGGAAGCAGGCGCTGGGTCCCGTTCACGAACAGCGTGAGATGGACGTGGATGTGGAAGACGAGCCTCTCGTTCTTCTGGCACCTGATCCCGTCGACGCTGCGGGTGAGGCGCGCCTGCGATGCGGTCGGCGCGAGCGCCGGCGCGGCAGGGATCGGCACGAGTTCGGGGCCCGGGCTTCCCGCTGGGGGCGCCGCGCGGAGATGGCCGAGGGTCGAGAGCGGCTTCAGGTGCGACGAGCCGCCGCAGGACGAGCCGCCGAGCACGACGCCCACGGCAAGAGCGGCGAGCGCTGTGCGGGTTGCACGCACCACCAGATTCTAGATGAGCAGTTCCATGGATCGTCCGGGCCTGGGCGCGGCTTGGACGGCCAGGGACCCGTGATCCATACCCGGCGGCACCGCTTCGGCGCCGCCGGGTGGCGACCGGCTAGGAGACGGTGAAGGAGGTGGTCGACTTCGGGCCCGCGGAGGTGTAGAACGACCACTTCCCTGCCTTCAGGGTCAGGGTGACGGAGTGCGTGCCGATGGTCGAGATGCCGCTGACCGTGATCGCAGCGTGTCCGGTCTCCTTCAGGATGAAGCTCCGTGCCGCACTCTTGTCGGCGACCGTCAGCCGGTACTTCCCGGCCTTGAGCTTCGTCACGAGGTGCCCCTTGAAGATGAGCGTCAGCTTCCCGCTCGCCGCGACCGTCCCCGCAAGCGTGCCCGCAAGCGAGCTCGTGCCGCCGGTGAGCGTCGTCCCGGAGCTCGACCCGTTCGAGGAGGTACTGCCCGACGACGAGGTGCTGCCGGAAGAGCTGCCGCCGGAGGCACCTCCGGACGAGGTGCTGCCCGACGAGCTGCCGCCGGCCGCAGTACCGGTCGTCTGGAAGAAGCCGTACATGAAGTCGGGGTGGTTGTCGCAAACGAACTTGTAGGTCGTCCCGGGCAGGAAGTTGACCGTCCAGCTCGTCGTCTGGCTCTGGTCGATCGGCGTCGCGTCGTCGACGCCCGTGCCCGTCAGGTGGAAGTTGTGGATGTCGGCGTCGTCGACGACCTGGATCGTGTACGTGCCCGGCGGGATCGTCGGCACGACGCGGTTCTGGTTCCCGACGACCGACCCGTCGTCGAAGGTGAGGCCGATCGAGTCGTCCTCGTGGACGTACGCGTGCATCGTCGGCGACACTGCGGCGCTCGAGCCTCCCACGCCGAGCTTCAGCGCGGCAAGGGCGGCGAGAACGATCGCACCTGCGAAGATCGCGACGATCCTTGCGCGACGATCCAACGAGATCCGTGACAACGACATGCTTTCCCTCCCGACTTGGGAATATCTCCCGACTGGGCCTGCGCGCCTGGTATTCCTTGTTGCAATACGGTGAGTGGAGGTGTTCGGTTTGCGCGCTGGCGGACTCTGTTCGACGATGATGATCTTGCCTACCCGATGGGTGCGCAGCGGGGTTCGCCTACCGCTTGCGATTGCCGCCCTCGTCCTCGCGATGCCGGCCGTCGCCACCGGCGCAGACGTCGCCGCCGGGGCCGCTCACCCGCAGATCAAGGTGGGCGGTTTCCCCTCCGGGATCGCGCTCGACCCGGTCACGGACACGATCTATGTCGGGAACGGGACGACGAACACGCTCTCGCTGATCGACGGCAAGACCTGCAACGCCGGCGACGCGAGCGGCTGCGGCCAGCACGTCACTGCCGCGACCGCGGGGATCGATCCGATCGGCGTCGCGGTCGACAAGGCGACGAACTCGGTCTACGTCGCGAACTTCTCGGGCACGGTGGCGGTCGTCGACGGCCGCCGCTGCCAGGCGTCGAACACCTCCGGCTGCCACGCCGCCCCCGCGACCGTGCGTGTGGGCGCGAACCCGCAGTTCCTCGCGGTGGACGAGAAGACCGACACGATCTACGTAGCGAACAGCGGCGACAACACCGTCTCGGTGATCGATGGCAAGCGGTGCGCTCTCGGGTCCTGCGGCCGACCGCGCGCGTCGGTCTCGGTCGGCCCGGGGCCGTTCGCGGTCGCGGTCAACGAGGCGACGGGGGCCGTGTACGTCGCCGACTTCGGCGCGGCGAGAGTGTCCGTCATCGACGGCCGCACGTGCAACGCACGAATCGTCAGCGGGTGCCGGCAGCATGCGACGTCGGTGAACGTCGGCCAGACGCCCGGAGGGATCGCCGTCAACTCCCGCACGAACACGGTCTACGTCACCGGCGAGGTCTCGGGCGACGTCTCGGTCATCGACGGGACGACCTGCAACGCGCGCGTTACCTCGGGGTGCCGCAAGCGCCCCGTCCACGTGCTCGCCGGTCTCGGCGCGCGCGGCATCGCGATCAACGAGGCCACCGACACCGTGTACGTCGCGAATACCGCGGCGAACTCGGTGAGTGTGATCGACGGCTCGACCTGCAACGCCGAGGATCACGGCGGTTGCGGGCGAATCGGGGTGCAGGCACGGGTCGGGCTGAGCCCGCGCCGCGTCGCGGTGGACGAGGTCACGAACACGGTCTACGTCACGAACGCGCTCTCGAACTCGGTCACGATGCTGAACGGGCGGACCTGCAACGGGCGGATCCGTACGGGCTGCGGGCGCCCGCCGGCCGCGGTCGTGCAGCCGGCGAGCCCCGCGACGACGACCACGACGCCGTCGCTCAGGGCGGGGCCGCGCCTCTCCTGACGTGAATCGAGTGCAGCCGCACTCGAACCCGAGCGGGGTCGCGTCTCGCGACCTGTATTCCGACATGACTCCCACTCCGGACGTACGCTCGGCGGACCCTCCCGGCAAATACAGCTCGGCCCGCGGATCCAGGGGAAACCGCGGGCCGGGGCCGTCACGTCGGTGTTCTCTCGCCTACATGCAGCCGTAGCCGCCCGGGTTCGTGTCGCAGTCGGTCGGCGTCGTCGTGGTTCCCGAGCCGGAGGTTCCCGAGCCGGAGCTCGAGCCCGATCCCGCGCTCGAACCGGAGCCGGAGCTCGAACCGGAAGAACCCGCACTCGAGCCGGAGCTCGTGCTCGAGCCGGACGTCGAGCTCTTGGCCGAGGTCGAGCCTGTCGTGGCCGCCTTCGTCACCGCGGCGCCGGTCGGCGCGAGCGCATGCCAGATCCCGTCGTCCCCTTGCCCCTTCACGTCGCCGGCCTTCGCATCCCCGGAGAAGAGATAGAGCGGCAGGCCGTGGTAGGTCACCTGGAACGTCCCGTCGGGCCGCTTCACCGTACCGAGCATCGTTGCCTTCACGCCCGGGCCCGCGATCGGCTTTGCACCCGCGCCGATCAGAAGCGGAGGCCACTCCTTCGCGCACGCTCCGGTGCATTTGACGACGTTCTTCTTCTCGGACCCGTCGTGGTACAGCGTCTTTCCGTGCGGGCCGATCAGAATCGAGCCGAGAGCGGTGTTCTCCGTGCTGTTCACCGTGATCAGGACAGACCGCCCCGCCGTGGCACTGGCTGCGACGACGACGGCGAAAAAGCTCACGATCGCGATCGCAGCAAGGCGAATCCTGAGAGGTCGAAGTACCATCGTCCTACGTCCCTCCTCGTTTTTTCTTCGCCGGAATACTCTACTTCCGGCAGTACGAACCGTAAAGACGTGGCGGATTAAATCTCGGGCGTACCTACTGGGACCAGGACTTGCCGCCGTCGGTGCTCCGCCAGAGCGAGCCGTCGAACCCGACCGCATACGCCGTGTTCGGGGAGCTCGGCGCGTAGGCGACCGGCCCGAACATCGTCGTCGACTTGAGCGCCGTCTTCCACGTCCTCCCGCCGTCGCTCGAGATCACGATGCCGTTGCTCGTCATCAGGACCTGCGTCGCGTTCTTCGGCTGGACGGCGTACTCCATCACCATGCTGCCGCCGTTCCCATCCGAGAACGCGGTCTTCTGCCACGCCTTCGCGTTCGAGCTCGTGTGCGGCCCCGCGTCCATGTCGCCGCCGACGAAATGGCCACCCTGCGTAACTGCGAGCGCCCACGCCGGGATGCCGATGTTCGCGTCGACGAGCTTGAAGGATTTCGCGTCGTCGGTCGAGCTGTAGAGCTTGCCGTTGTTCGAGAGCGCGTACACCGCGTTGGTACCTGGGTCGACCGTCAGGGCCTGCACGGTCGCGTTCGGCAGCCCGACCGGATGCAGGAGCCGCCAGGTCTTGCCGGCATCGACGCTCGCAGCGAACACGACCGAGCCGTCGGAGGCGTAACGGCGGTTCCCCGTCTTCACCACGGGACCGGACGTCGCCTTCGTGACGGAGCCGGCCGCGAAGATCGCGCTGCCGGCATCGACGACGCTCGTCGCGTTGAAGACCTTCGGGCCCGTCGGCTTCCATGTCTTGCCGGCATCGGCCGAGCGGTAGAGGCCGCTGCTCGTTCCGAGGATCAGCGTGGTCGGGCTGCTCGGCGCGACCGCCATCGTCCAGTACCACGACACGGATGGGGCGACCGACTTCGCCGGGCTGACGCTGACGCTCGTCGCGGCCGTGGACGACGTCGAGCGAGAGATCGCCCCGACGCCCGCCAGCGCCGCCACGAACACGACGATCCCTCCGAGAATGATTAGCCGGCGCCGCGTCATGACCTCATGATGCCGCCTTCACGGTCCCCGATGTGTGAGTTTCGTCGTCGAGCTCGTAGCGGTGCACCGCCTCGAACCGCACCCTGGCGCCGTTCAATGCCTCCTCGACCTTCGCCTCGTCGTCCCAGACGAACGCGACGGCGACCCCGCAGTTCGGGCTGACCTCCCGCGGCCCGGGGACGAGGCGCGCCGGAAGGCCCGCCCGCTGCATCACCCGTTCCGCACGCATCGCGTGCTCGGAGGCATAGAACGAGACGACACCGCCCCACTTCATGCCGAGCTCCTCACCGGCTCGATGGCGCTGTTCTCGAGACCGCGGCTCCGCGCCGCCACTTCACGCACCGCCTCGACCGCGGTGTCGATCTCGGCGTCGGTGGTCTCGTTGCCCCACGAAAAGCGCAGGGTCCCGTCGGGCGCGGTGCCGAGGCTCCGGTGCGCGCTCGGAGAGCAGTGGAGGCCGGCGCGCGTCATCACTCCCCACTCGTCGTCGAGGAGCCGCGCGACGGTGGCGCACGGAGTGCCGTCGACGTTGAGGGAGAGGATCCCCGAGCTCTGCGCCGGATCGACCGACCCGTACAGCGTGACGCCCTCGGCGCCGTCGAGCCCGTCCCGGAAGCGCCGGCCGAGCTCGGTCAGCCGGGCGTGGACGCGGTCGATGCCGACCGACTGGAGGTAACCGGCTGCGGCCCCGAGGCCGACGACGCCCATGGCGTTCAACGTGCCGCTCTCGTAACGGTCGGGGGCGTAATCCGGCTGGTACTCCGACTCCGACTGGCTCCCGGTTCCGCCCCGCATGATCGGGGGGACCTCGATGCCCGGCGCGAGATAGAGCAGCCCGGTTCCGGAGGGGCCGAGCAGACCCTTGTGACCCGGCATCGCCACCGCCGCCGCGCCGAGCTCCGAGAGCACGAGCGGGACATGGCCGGCGCTCTGCGAGGCGTCGACGACGAACGGCACCCGGGCCGCGGCGGCGCGCTCCGAGAGCGCCTTCACGTCGAGGAGCGCCCCGGTGACGTTCGAGGCGTGCGTCGCCACCGCGAGGCCGGCTCCCCGAAGGTGCGCCGCCCAGGCGTCGAGCTCGACGTGGCCGGTGTTTCCGTCGGCGGGCACGACGTCGAGCACGATCCGGCCCTCCTGCTCGAGGTAGCGCAGCGGGCGCATCACCGAGTTGTGCTCGAGCGAGGTCGTGACGACCCTGGCTCCGTCGGCGGCGAGCCCGAGGATCGCGAGATTGAGCGCCTCGGTCGCATTCTTCGTGAAGACCAGGTAATCGGGAGATTCCGCCCCGAGCAGGTCGGAGAGCTGCTCGCGCGCGAGGCTGACCGAACGCGACGCGGCGATCGAACGGTGATGCCCGGCGCGGCCGGTGTTCCCGCCCGCATGCGCGAAGAACTCCTGGATCGCCTCGAGCACGACGGCGGGCTTCGGCCAGGAGGTCGCGGCGTTGTCGAGGTAGATGTCGCCGCTCACAGCACCCACGACCCGATGTGAGGAGCGATCCAGCTCGTGTAGACGACGGCCGCGATGTAGAAGCCGCCGAGGAACGACCAGGCACCCACGCGTCCCTGGCCCGCGAGGACGTGCTGGCGGAGCGGGCACGCGCCCGAGAGGGTCGCGACGTAGCCGAGCAGGACCGCTCCGACGAGGATCGCGGCGCATGCGCCCGCGCCCGACGGCGTCGTCCCGGCCGCGAGGAGACCGTGGCCGGAGTAGGAGCCCGCGATCAGGCGCAGCGCGCCGAAGGTGACCCAGGCCGCGAGGAGCATCGCACCGACGCCCTTCAGGAGCGCGGTGTCGCGGACGAGCACGTAGTCGCGCAGGCCGCCGATCGAGCACATCCGGGAGCGCTGCCCCAGGTAGCCCACGATCAGCCCGAGCCCGAGGGATGCGATGGAGACGATCATCGCCGCGCCACCCAGCGCAGCGAGAGCGTGCCGCCGACCACGCC
>DASZLW010000252.1:0-3666 GCA_035552175.1 Gaiellaceae bacterium
CGAAGCGCGGGCCATGCAGGTGGAGCTCGTTGTGCAAGACGTACAGAAGCGGAGTATCGAGGCTCGCGCTCACCCCGTGGGTGAGCCCGTTCACCTTGATCTTGATGCTATTCGCCATTTGCTGCCCCCAGTCATCGAGTAGCTGCGCTGACGCGCGCGCAGACGAGAGTCGACACGTGAGAGCCGGGCGGCTCCGACGCGGGCCCGCAGCGATTCTCACAAGGGCGGGGCTGTCATGCAATAAGTACCCAGTAGGACTACCGTCTCACAGAGCTAGGGACAGGTTCGCCAGGGAAGATTTCGACAGGAGACGGGCGTGTCGACCCGCGTCGCCACGTATCCCGCTTCGCCCCCGGCGAGGTCGAGGCGGCGCGAGCCTCCGCGCGGCCTCGACCTCCGGGGTTCCGATCAGGTGACGACGATGCCCGACGGAGTGGCTCCCGCGGGACCGGGTGCCGCCGTGAGCGGGGTGAGGGTGCCGCCGCTCACCGAGAAGCCCGTGACCGCGTTGGTGCCCGACTCGACCACCCACAGCGTCGAGCCGTCGGGGGAGAGACGGGCGTCCTCGGCTCCGGCGCCGATCTGGCCCGCGCCGGTGCTCTGCAGGAACGTCAGCGTGCCGTCGCTCCCGATCGAGTAGCTCGAGACGGTCGCCGAGCCCGTGTTGACGACGAAGAGGAACGCGCCGTCATGGCTGATCTCGACCCAGCACGATGCGACCCCGTCGTTCGCGACCGGGGCGCCGGCCGTGGTGAGGGTGCCGTCGGCACCGTCGGCGAAGCTCGACACGATTCCCGGGGCACCGGTGCCCGCGATGGTGTGCGCGTCCGACACGAAGAGCTGGTCGGGGCTCGTGGGGCTGAACTCGCTGCCGAGCTGACCGAATCCCTGGGCCGGCGTGAAGGCCTGCGCGTCGAACGGCGAGCCGGGCGCCGCCGCCAGGAGGCCGTTCGTCCCGACGGTGAAGCTGTCGATCATCGAGGTGACGATGCGTGTGCCGGCGAGCTTCGTGCCCGTCGCGTTGAAGAGGACGTCGCCGGGCTTGGAGTTGCTCGGCAGCGCGTAGGTCGAGCCCGGGATCGCGTCCAGGTGCCCGCCCGGATTGAGCGTGAAGCCCGTGTAGTTCGTGTCGCCGGGATTGCTGCCCGGGCCGGCGTTCGCGACGTAGACGAGATTGCCGTGGACGGCGATGCTCACGGGATCGACGCCGTTCGAGGCGGCCGGTGAGCCCTCGGCGACCTGGAGCGACCCGTCGGGCTTGATCCGCAGGATCGAGATCTGGTTGCTGCCGGCGTCGACGGCGAGCAGGTAGCGCCCGTCCGAGCTGAGCTGCAGCGAGCCCTGCGACGCGTCGGGCGAACCCGTTCCGGCACCGCCGACCGCGAACGGGGACCCCGCGATCGGAGCGAGGGTGCCGTCAGAGAGACGGTTGTAGCCGGCAACGGTGTTCTGCGGTGCCGTGTTGTCGTTGACGTACACCTGGCCGACGACGGTGGGCGCCGAGTGCCCGCCCTTCGCCGCGGCTGCGCCGCCTGCAACCGCGACCGCGGCAAGCGCCACGAGCGCGAGCAGGGACACAAAGCGAAACTTCGGCATTTCTCCGACCTCCTGGAGATAGCGCGGGGACGATTCCCCGACCCGTCGAGGCTGCCATCGGTTCCTGACCCACCGCTTACCCGGTGGTGAACGAACTCTTAATCCGCGCCGGGCGCCGGGGCCTCAGGTGACGGTGATCGCGAGCTGCCGTTTCCCGCCCGGCGATGCGACCGTCCACGACCCGGACGCGAGATCGACCGACACGGACCGCCGGCCGACGAACGCCGCGCTCGTGATCGTCCGGTTCTTCCGCGACGGGCTCCCGAGCTCGAGCCCGGCGGCCCTGCTCCGGTCGGTGACGGCGACCGTGTAGAGGCCCGCGCGCAGCGTCTTCGCGGGCTTCCCGCCGAAGGTGAGCGTGAGCTTGCCGGCGGCCGTGACGGATGCCTTCAGCGTTCCCCGGGAGACGACGGCCTGCGAGCCGACGATGTCCGTGTTCGTCGTCGGCGGCCCCGACGGCTTCCCGCTCGACCCGGAGACCTGTGCCGGCGACGTCCCGAGTACCTGCGAGGAGGTGACGAACGTGTACGAGACCGAGCGGGCGGCATCGTTCCGCCATGTGTAGGTCGAGCTCGGCTGGAGGTTCGCCGGATCGGTGTGGCTCGTCACCTCGCCCCCCGACATGTTGTCCGCGATGTTCACTCCGGGCCCCTGCAGCTCGAACGTGGGGACGGCGACGCAGCCGGGCTGCTCGAACGCGACCGTGTAGTAGCCGGCCGGGATGACGGTCGGCTGGCCGCTCGCCGTCCCGACCGTGGCGCCGCTCGAGAGCCTCACCGAGATGTTCTCGTTCGCGTCGAAGTAGACGTAGAGCGTCAGGTTGTCGACGCCGCGAGCATGCACGACCGGCGCGGGGCCGAGCGCGCCGAGGGCGAGGGCCGCCACGAGGGCCACGAGCCACTTCACCGCCGGAATCCCCTCATCGTGTCACCAGAAAGTACGTCTTCTTGCTGATGGCGTTCGAGTAGAAGAACCATTGCCCGGGCGTCAGGTCGAGCGTGAGCTTCCTGCTGCCGGAGAAGAGGGCTCCGCTGAGCGAACGGGCCGAGCGCTTCGTCTCCTGGAGCGTAAATCCCGCGGTGCGCGACCGGTCGACGACGGCGATGGTGTAGCGGCCGGTCTTCAGCACCGTGACGGACCGGCCCGCGGAGCCGAGCTGCAGTTTCCCGGCGGTCGAAACGGTCGCGGTGAGCTTCCCACGGTTCTTCGGAACCGCGGTCGCGGAGCCGACGATGTCGGTCGATCCGGACGTCGCTCCGGTCGTGGCGCCCGCCGCCGGCGAGGGCGCCGGCTGGGTCGTCGTCGCGGGCGAGGGGACGGCGATCGTCGAGGAGGTCGCGAACGAGAAGACAGGGCTCCCCGCCGCGTCGTCGTCGCGGAAGGTGTAGGTGGAGCTCGGCTGGAACGTCTCCGTGTACGACGCGGCGAGATCCTCGGCGTTCGTCATGTTCGTTACGAGGCTTACCCCGGGGCCGCCGAGGTCGAACTGCATCAGGGCTCCCGATGTGTCGTTCAGGTAGAGCTGGTAGGCGCCCGCCGGCAGCGTGGCTGGTGCCCCAGCCGAGGAGCCGACGACGGTTCCGTCCACGAGCGTCACGAGGAACGTGTGGTTGGCGTTGAAGTTGACGTACATCCCGGGAGCCGCGGCCCCCACTGCCCCCGCCGCAGAAGCCGACGCGGCCACGACGAGCGCAGCCGCGAGCGCGGCCACCCACGAGAGGACGGGCGGTCCGTGTCGGGTCACGTCGGGCTCCGAGCTCTGCATCGTGGCTCCCGCACGGGTGCGGCGGGGCCGGGTCGTGCCCGGCCCCGCCGCATTGCCGGCGTTCCCTATGCGACCCCTGCCGCCTGCAGCGCCGCCCGTACGCGCGCCGGGGTAAGCGGGGCGGTACGAACGCGCACGCCTGTGGCGTCGAAGAGCGCGTTGCCGATCGCCGCCGGCATGGGAGCCTGCGGTGGCTCGCCCGAGCCGGTCGGTACCAGGTCGGTGCGCTGCACCACCTTGTAGGTGACGTTCGGGCTGTCCTTGAAGCGGAGGATCGGGTAGCTGATCCAGTCGAGGCTCGTCAC
>DASZLW010000253.1:0-9290 GCA_035552175.1 Gaiellaceae bacterium
CGCTCCTCGATCCCCGCGACGAGAGATTCGCGGATGAAGGCCGGAGTCGCCTCGCGGGGATCGCCGACGCCGAAATCGATCGGCGTCAGGCCCCGCCCGCGTATTTCGGCGCGCCACTCGTCGAGCCGTGCGAACGGGTACTGCTCGAGCCCCGCCAACACGGGAGAGAGCTCCATCAGCCGATGACCCCCGGGAGATCATCTGAGCCGGGGCGCGAAAGGAGGTGCCGGGCACGCGCGGTCGCGGAACCGGTCATCCAGCCGACAGGAACCGCTGGAGAGCGTCGTAGGTCTTCCCGAGCTCGGCGATCTCGACCCGCTCGTCGGCCGTGTGGGCATACCGCGTCGTGCCGGGCCCGAGGTTGAGCGCATCGAGCCCGCGGGCCGCGAAGTCGGCGACGTTCGTCCACGCCTGCTTCGGCTCGACCGCGAAGTCACCGACCTGCCGGAGGTGTTCGACGAGCGGCGAGCGAAGCGCGACGTGCGCGGCCGCCGCCGATTGCACGATCTCGATCTCGCGCCCGACGAGGCTCCGCAGCCGCTCCTCGGCCTCCTCCTTCGTCCGCGTCGGCGCAAAGCGGTAGTTCAACATGCACTCGACCCGGCCCGGGATCACGTTGCTCGCGTTCCCGCAGTCGTCGATCTGCGTGACGCTCACGACCTCCCGGAAGACGAGCCCGTCGATGTCCACATCGTTCGGCGGAAGCTCGAGGACGCAGCGAAGCCCCTCGAGCGCGAGGCCGATCGCGTTCACTCCGAGCCACGGGCGCGCCGAGTGCGCCGCGCGCCCCTCGAAGACGACGCGGGCGTTGATGTTCCCGAGGCATCCGAGCTGCAGCGTGTTGTCCGTCGGCTCGAGGCAGATCACGAGCGCAGACTCGTCGACGACGGGCGTCGAGTCGAAGAGCGCCGGCAGCGGGTTCCACTCGGGCCCGATCTCCTCTCGCGGGAAGAACACGAGCCCCAGGTCGTAGCCGAGCTCGGCGTCGACGGCCCAGCGCGCGAGCTCGATCATCACGGCCAGGCCGCCTTTCATGTCCGTCGATCCGAGCCCGTGCACGGCGCCGGCCTCGATCCGTCCCGGGATGTTCCCCTGCGCCGGAACGGTGTCGGTGTGTCCGGAGAGAAGCACGAGCGGAAGGCCCCCGCGCCGCGCGTAGAGGAGCGTCTCGCCGTCGTCGTAGACCACAGGCAGCGGTACGTGCTCCTTGACGTACTCGTACAGGCGCTGCTCGCCTCGCGACGGCGAATGGATGTCGACGAGGTCGAGCGTCCGGGACGCGAGGGCCTGTGTGGGCGGTTCCGCGGGCATAATGCCATCTTGATGATTCCACGTTCCCTCGAGCCGGAGCGCGGGTTCGTCCTCGCGGTCCTGGCGCAGGGAGTGGATCCCGACCAGGAGCTCGCCGAGGTGGAGGAGCTCGCCCGCACGGCCGGTGTCGAGCCGGTCGGCCGCATCGTGCAGCATCGCGCCCGCCCGGCGCAGCGCACCTATGTCGGCAAGGGAAAGATCGAGGAGCTGAAGGCCGAGTTCGCCGAATCCGAGGCCGAGAGCGTTCTCGTCGACGGCGAGCTCGATCCGGTGCAGCAGCGGTTCCTCGAGGACGCGATCGGAGCGCGCGTCATCGATCGGACGCAGCTGATCCTCGACATCTTCGCCCAGCACGCGGTGAGCGCCGAGGGGAAGCTGCAGGTCGAGCTCGCCCAGCTCGAGTACAACCTGCCCCGTATGCGCGGGATGTGGCAGCATCTCGAGCGTCTCGGCGGCGGCGTCGGCACGCGAGGGCCCGGCGAGTCGCAGCTCGAGACGGACCGGCGGCTCGCCCGCCGCCGCGTCTCCGTGCTCAAGGATCGCCTCCGCGATCTCGAACGGCAGCGCGCCACGCGCCGCAAGGAACGTCGGAGAACGCAGGTGCCGACGATCGCGCTCGCCGGCTATACGAACGTCGGCAAGTCGACGCTCCTGAACGCGCTCACGGGTGCCCACGTATCGGTCGAGAACCGCCTCTTCGAGACGCTCGACCCGACGACGCGCGGCTACGAGCACGACGGGCGCCGCTACCTCGTCACCGACACGGTCGGCTTCATCCGCCGGCTGCCCCATCAACTCGTCGAGGGCTTTGCGGCGACGCTCGAAGAGACGCTCGTCGCCGACGTGGTGCTCCACGTCGCGGATGCGTCCGCAACGGACGAGCAGCTCGACACGATGGTGCGTGCCGTCGAGGACGTGCTCGCGGAGATCGGTGCCACCGACCTGCCGATCCAGCTCGTGCTCAACAAGATCGATCGCGTCGACGAGGTCGGTCGCCGCCGGCTCGAGAACCGCTTTCCCGATGCGCCTCAGGTGTCCGCGGCGACCGGCGAAGGCCTCGAGGAGCTCCGGGTCCGGATCGCCGAGCGGTTCGCGAGCCGCTGGGAGACCGTCCGCCTGTTGCTCCCGTACGAGGAGGGCGGACGCCTCTCGGAGCTGTACGCACTCGGAGCCCCGATCATGGAGCGGGAGGACACCCCGGACGGCGTGCTCGTGATCGCGCGGCTTCCACGCCACGAGCTTCGCCGGTACGCGCCGTACCTGATCGCGGACGCCGCGAAGCGAGAGTCGGCCTGATCGAGCTCCCGATCCGCCGGCTCCGGAAGGAGGCCGTCATTCCCGCGCGCGCCTATGCGGGCGACGCAGGACTCGATCTCTCCGCATGCGAGCGGGTCGAGCTCGGACCGGGGGAGCGTGCGCTCGTCCCGACCGGCCTTGCGGTCGCGATCCCCGAGGGCCACGCCGGCTTCGTGCAGCCCCGTTCGGGCCTCGCCGCGAAGCACGGGATCTCGATCGTGAACACGCCCGGCCTCGTCGACTCGGGCTACCGCGGCGAGCTCCTCGTGAACCTGCTGAACACCGATCTGCGCGCTCCCTTCACCGTCGAGCCGGGCATGCGGATCGCCCAGCTCGTCGTGATCCCGATCCCCGGAATCGAGCTCGTCGAGGTCGAAGAGCTGCCCGACTCCGAACGCGGCGTCCGGGGCTTCGGCTCCTCCTCCCGCCGATGACGGATCCGCGTATCCGCGTCGCGGCGCTGATGCGCTGGCAGGATCGGGTGCTGCTCTGCCGTCAGGAGAAGCCAGGCAAGGAGTACTGGCTGCTGCCCGGGGGCGGGGTCGAGGCCGGCGAGACGCTCGACTCGGCGCTGCGCCGGGAGCTGAAGGAGGAGCTCGGGTTCGACGACGACCTCGTCTTCGAGGGACCGATCGCGGTCGCCGAGTCGATCGCTCCGCAGTGGACGCCCGGGGAGAGGCACATCGTGCACATCGTCTTCGGCGCCGACCTCTCGCACCGGTCGCTCGAGGACGTCGAGCCCCATGACGCCGCCGTCCGCGGGCTGCGGCTCTTCTCTCTCGACGAGCTCGCGGAGATCGTCGTCCATCCGCCGATGAAGAGGTTCGTCGAGCGCTGGCAGCCGGGCGATCCGGCGGTCTATCTCGGCTCGCTCTGGATCCGGTGAGGCTCTCCGCGAAGGCGCGCGAAGGTCATCGTGCGAGGGCCGGTCACGCGCCCACGATCAGGTATTCGGTGACCGCCGAGCGAGCGACCGAGACCCGGTCGTGCGTGCCGAAGTGATACCGGTGAGCTCGCTCGTGAACGGTCACGTCCCGTTTGTGCCGCCGAAGGATCTCTACGAGCCGGATGAGGTCGGGATAGCCGTTCGACGAGTATGAGAGGACGATGATGCTTCCCGCGAACATCTGAAACATCCGGTCGAATGCCTCGTCGGCTGTCCGGCGGTAGCTGAACGGGGTGAAGCGCTTGCGCAACTTCTTGACACGGCTCGTCGGGTGGAACTCCGCGTCTTTCCAGTACGTCGCGAGCCCCTCGAGGAAGTGATACCGCTTGATGTAGCAGTTGTCGTCCGCGCGAGGCACGTACGGCGGGTCGAGGTAGACGAGGTCGACGTCGATCGAGCCGAGATCGAAGACGTCGGACCGGGTGGTCGCATGGAGGGTGCCGTTGTCGAACACGAGCCCGTTGAAGATGTCGAGCGATTCGGCGAAATGCTCCTCGAGCGGAAGTCGGAGATCTCGTCTTCCGTCGTCATAGCGCTCGCCGCTCACCGTGAACACACCACGGGGCTGCCGCTTCAGGCAGCTTCGATAGGCCGCCGAACGCGCCACCGCAGCCTTGGCGGGCGTGACGCGATGGAGGTTCGCGCTCAGTACGTCCAGGAAGGCGTTCTCACGGTCGGTGAAGAAGATGCCGCGGAACGTCTCCTCGATGAACCTGGGATGCGCGACGTCCGCGTCGGTGAGGACCGAGACGTCCGCTTCATCGATCGTCTCTCCCGAGTTGACGACCACAGCCTCTGTGAGATCACGTGGGAACGCCAGGAAGTCGTTTGCGTGCACCGACTTGCCCATCGTCTTCATCAGGTACGACACGCACCCGCTTCCCGAGAATGCGTCGAGCGCCGTCTCGAACGGGAGCTCCGCGAGCACTGTCTCGATCCACGGGAGCAAGCGGTGCTTCGATCCCATGAAACGGAGCGGGGGGTATGACCCGGCAATCGACGCGGGACCGGCGGCGGAGGATGTCACCGGTTCACGCTAGTGGGCCACGCGGACGGCGCAGGGCTACCGGAATCGTCCGCCGCGCTCCTTCGCTCGCGCGGCCGACACGGCGTGCGCCAAGCGTTCGAGCTCGTCCGGCAGGACGTCGAGGTCGGGCGGGCCTCCCGCGTGGCCGAGCGCGTCGGAGAGCACCCGGTCGGCGAACCAGGGATTGCGCGGAAGGAGCGGCCCGTGCAGGTACGTGCCGTAGACGCGCCCCGACCGGCAGCCCTCGAAACCCGACGCGCCGTCGTTCCCGAAGCCCGAGACGATCCGTCCGAGCGGCTCGGCGCCCTCGCCGAGCATCGTGCGCCCGGCGTGGTTCTCGAAGCCCGCGAGGGTCTCGCCTGCCCAGTCGCAGTCGAGGAGCACGTCGCCGATCATCCGCCGTTCGCCGGCGACCGTGTGGAGCGGAAGCAACCCGACTCCGGGCAGCTCGACGCCCGCGAGGTCGCGGTAGAAGTCACCGAGGAGCTGGTAGCCGCCGCAGACCGCGAGGAACGCTGCGCCGCCGTCGCGCGCTTCGCGGAGTGCGGCGCCCTTGGCGGCGAGATCGGGCGCGACGAGGCCCTGTTCGCGGTCCTGGCCGCCGCCGATGTAGAAGAGGTCGATCCGCCGCGGTACGGTGTCGCCGAAGCCGATCGGCGTGATGTCGAGCTCGTGGCCGCGTGCCGCCGCCCGGGCGGCGAGCACGGCGATGTTCCCGCGATCCGCGTAGATGTTGAGGTAGTCGGGATAGAGGTGGCCGACGCGGAGCTTCACGCGCTCCGCTCCCAGAACTCCCCGACGAGCCCTCGCCGCGCCGCGATCTTTCGCAACCCCAGCATCGCCGTGTAGGTCGGCAGGACGACGAGCTCGCCCCCGGCGGGCGTCAGGGCGATCCCGCGATCCAGCGCCGCCTCGAGCCCCGGGACGATCTCGATCTTGCTGCGATCGAGCCCGCCGTAGGCGAAGCGAAGCGCGAGCTCCGCGGCCCGAGTGCCCGCGACCACCACGTGCTCGAGCCCCGCGAGAAGCGGCTCGAAGTCGACGTCCCAGATCCACGACACGTCGCGCCCGTCGGCGATCTCGTCGTTCAAGGCGATAACGGCGAGCCGGGGTGGCGAAGGCGCGAGGAGCGTCCCCACGGCCTCGTTCGCCCCCGCGGGATTCTTGATCAGGAGCATCAGGAGCTGCTTGTCACCGACGGCGATCCGCTCGAAGCGCCCGAAGGCCGACACGAAACGACCGAGGCCCGCTGCGACGTCGACGAGCGGTGTCCCGAGCGCCCCCGCGATCGCGGCTGCGGCGGTCGCGTTGTAGACGTTGTAGAGCCCCGGCAGCGCGAGCCCGACCCTGGACGATCCCGCGGGTGTCGTGAGCGTGAACTCCGAGCCGTCGAGGCCGTGGAGCTCGATCTCGCGTGCGGCCACGTCGAGCGGCAGCCGCGTCGCACCGCAGGTCGGGCAGCGCCAGTCGCCGAGGTGGCCGACGTATGCCGCCGCGTACTCGTACGGCGTTCCGTCCCGGACGCAGTACTTGGAGTCGGCGGCGTGCTGGAGCGAGGCGCGGGCGTGGCGGGGGTCGTCGAGGCCGTAGGCGACGGTGTTCGGACGGCCCCGCGCGAGCTCGGCGAGCATCGGGTCGTCGGTGTCGACCACGAGGAGCACGTCCGGAAGCTCGGCGAGTGCGCCTCGCCATCGATCGGCGACGTGTTCGAGCTCACCGTAGCGGTCGAGCTGGTCGCGGAAGAGGTTGCCGAGGGCGACGACGCGCGGGTGGACCCGACGGGCGACTTCGGGGAGCGCCGCCTCGTCGACCTCGAAGAGCCCGAGCTCGGCGTTCCGCGACGAGAGGAGGGTGGAGGCGACGCCCGAGAGAAGGTTTGCGCCCGAGTGGTTGTAGGCGAGGCTCCCGCGCAGGATCTCGGCGACCATCGCCGCGGTCGTCGTCTTCCCGTTCGTCGCCGACACGAGCACCGACCCGCGCGGCAGCCGGGCGGCGAGCCGGTCGACCGCCCGCGGATCGACCGTCGAGAGGAGCTTCCCCGGAAGGGTCGTGCCGCCGCCGCGTCCCGCGAGGCGCGAGAGCGCACCGACGGAACGAGCGGCGGCGACCTCGAGCGCGAGCAGCATCCAGCCAGCCTAGACACGATGTCCAGACGGGTCGTTCCGCGGGTCCCCGAGCGCGAACTCGGCTCTACTTGTAGTTCGTCCAACTTGATCTACCATTTGTTGCATGGCGGAGCGGCGCCGTTACGACGCGATCACGAGGATCGATCCGGACGAGCTCCACTCGTTCCAGTCGGCGATCCGCAAGCGCTACTCGGACGAGCAGATCCTCGAGGAGCTCCGCGCCCACGCGCAGCGGGTGGGCCGGTCGCCGACGATGAAGGAGTTCGCCGCCGACCCGGAGACGCACGTGCATCCGCAGACCGTGATCGAGCACTTCGGCACGTGGAACGCCGCAAAGCGCGCCGCCGGGCTCGTGCCCCGGCGGTTCGCGACGCGCGAGGAGCTGCTCGAGGTGCTCAGGATGCTCGGCGAGGAGCTCGGGCGGATGCCGACCGCACGTGACCTCGACGAGCGCCGCGGCCGGATGCCGTCGAAGTCGCTCTACTGGCACACGTTCGGCTCGCTGAGCGCCGCGCTACGGGAGGCCGGGTACGACGTGGCAGTGGGGGAGGAGCGGCTCGAGCGAGCCGTCGAGCAGGGCGCCGAGCTCGCGCACGAGCTCAGCCGGCTGCCGAAGTTCGCCGATTGGGCAGAGGCGCGCCGGAGCACTGCCGGGATGCTGACCGAATGGCAGGTCTACCGCATGTTCGACTCGCGCCGGGGCGCCTGGGCGACCTTCCAGTTCCTCGTCCGAAGACGCCTCCTCGAGCAGGGAGCGGATGTGCGCTCGGACGGCTCGCTCGGGCGAGCCTGAGAAGCTCTAGGCGGCCGCGAGCGTCGCGAGTCGGCGCAGGCAATGGTCTCGCTCGGCGAGACCGCCCGCGGGGAGCGGGTCCTCTTCGCCGTACGAGCTCGGCCGGAACTTCTGGCGGGCGACGATCTTCCCGTGATGGAGCACGAGCAGTGCTCCGTCCGGCATCGGGCGCCGCCGGAGCTTCGGGCCGCAGTACCGCTCGAGGACCTCGAGCGCGTACTCGGTCGAGGCGAAGAAGATCCCGTCGCTGCATTCTCCGAGCCAGAGCGGCCGGCCGACCCCGCGGGCCGCGTGGACGACGCCGCGTCGCCGTTCGTCGATCCAGGCTGCGGCCATCGAGCCCTCGAGCGCCTCGAAGGCGCGCGCATCGCTGCGTGAGTGCGCGGCGACCGCGAACACGGCCTCGGAGTCGACGGTCATGCGGGGCTCGGCCCGCGCACACGCGTGCCGGCCGAGGAGCTCGTCGTCGTTCAGGATCCGGCCGTTGTGCACGCCCACGACGGGGCCGTGGCGGACGGGATGGTTGTTGGCTGCGATCGAGGGATGGCCCTTCGTGAACTCGCGGACGTGGACGATCAGCTCGTTGGTGCTCGAAGGCACCGACACGTGCTCGAGGAGCTTCGATGCGGCCGTCTGCTGCTTGACGACGACGGCCGGCCCGTCGTTCTCGGGCGCGGTGTATGCGTAGCCCACCGCGTCGGCGCCGCGCTCGGCGATCGCTGCGAGGAGCGCCTGAGCGGCGAGCGTCCGTTCGACGCGCGAGTGGGGGGCAAGGCTGTATCCGGCGATTCCACACATGGTTCGATCGTATGTCCTGAGACGGTCGAAAGTTCGTTTGGTTGGGCCCGGACGTCGTCGACCGTCCGGGGCTCGACTCAAGAAAGAACGCCGGCGAGCCGATACCCGGGTTACGCAATGGCAGTCTCACAACCCCACTACGAGCAGGAGCACGAGCACCCGGAGCCGATCGTGGAGCTCCTGCCGTCGCTCGACGATCCTGAGGCGGTCGAGGAGGAGGACGAGCCCGGCAACGCCAAGCTTTCGGCGGCTGACCGGCTCGCGTCGGTCGATCCGCTGAAGCTCTACGTCCGCCAGCTGGGAGACGGCCGCCTGCTGAGCGCCTCCGAGGAGCGCGAGCTCGCCCGCCGAAAGGATCTCGGCGACGAGGCCGCGAAGCGGCGCCTGATCGAGTCGAACCTGCGCCTCGTGATGTCGATCACGCGCAACTACACGAAGGCCGACGTGCCGCTCCTCGACCTGATCCAGGAGGGAAACATGGGCCTGATCCGCGCGGTCGAGAAGTTCGACTACCGGATGGGCTACAAGCTCTCGACGTACGCGACCTGGTGGATCCGCCAGTCGATCTCACGGGCTCTCGCCGACCAGGGCCGCACGATCCGCCTACCCGTCCACGTCGGCGACCAGGTCCGCAAGGTGCTGCGGGCGCGCCGCCAGCTGACGCAGAAGTTCAACCGGGATCCCTCGAACGAGGAGGTCGCGGCCGAACTCGGGATCGCGCCGGAGAAGGTCGGCTCCCTGCTCGAGCTGGTCGCGCACCCGGTCTCGCTCGAGACGCCCGTCGGCGACGGCGAGAGTCTCTACGCGGACATGATCGAGGACGAGCGTGCGGAGGCGCCCGACCAGGTGACTGCCGAGTCCCATCGCGGCGTCGAGCTCGAGGCCGCGCTGAGCGCACTCGATCCGCGGATGCGGCAGGTGATCGAACGGCGCTACGGCCTCGACGGCCAGGCTTCCCAGACGCTCGAGGAGCTCGGCGCGACGTTCGGGATC
>DASZLW010000254.1:0-3220 GCA_035552175.1 Gaiellaceae bacterium
GCCTCATCTCCTCGGGGTTCACCGTCGAGCGTGTCGAGGTCGACGGCGACGCCGCACTTGCGGACCCGCACGCGGGCTATCCGCCCCTCTCCTACGACGGTCGCAGCTCCGTGGTCGGCGTGCGACGTGGCACGGGGGACGGACGCTCACTGCATCTGAGCGGCCATGTCGATGTCGTGCCCGTCGATCCGGACGCGCCGTGGAGCCACGATCCCTGGAGCGGGGAGATCGCGGAGGGACGCATCTGGGGCCGCGGTTCCGGGGACATGAAGGGCGGGCTCGCGGCGTACCTGCTCGCAGCCGAGGTCGTGGCGGACGTCTGCGCCGACGCCCGGGGCGACCTCGTCTTCAGCTCCGTGATCGAGGAGGAGTGCGGCGGGAACGGGATGTGGTCCGTGCTCCGTGCGGGCTACCGAACCGACGCGACCCTGATCGGCGAGCCGACCGGTCTCGCCGTCGTCCATGCCGGGACCGGGGTCGTCTGGGCTCGCCTCAGGGCACGCGGCCAGGCGGGGCACTCGGCCTACCGCGGGGGTGACGGGCCCTTCGACGAGCTCGCCCGCGCGATCGCCGCCCTCCGCGCACTCGAGGCCGAGGCAAACAAGGGCCCACACGACCCGGTGTTCGCCGCGGTCTCCGCGTGGCCGTACGGGATGACGGTGGGTCGTATCGGGGGCGGCGTGTGGACCTCGTCCGCACCGGCCTCACTCGAGGCGTCCGTCCGGTTCGGGCTCGGGCTCGGGCGAGATCCGGCCGAAGTCCAGTCGAGGATCGTCGAGGCCGTCGCCGGCGCCTCGCCTGCCGTGGAGATCTCGTTCGAGGCGTTCCGCGCCCGTGCCTACAACCACGACACGGACGGCCCTCTGCCCACACTTCTGCGAGCGACGCACGAGCGCCTCACCGGAACGGCGGCGAGGCTCTCCGCGTTCACGGCGACGACCGACGCACGCCAGGCGGAAGGAGCGCTCTGCTACGGGCCCCTGGCCGGAGAGCTCCACGGAGCCGACGAATGGGTCGACATCGCCTCGCTCGAGCAGACGGCGCTCGTCGTCGCACAGACCGCAGCGCGCTGGGTCACCGCAGGCAGATAGCCAGGTCAGCGGCGACGCGCGAGCTGGTCTGCCGCGACCGCGACCAGGATCAGTCCGCCCTGCACGATCTGCTGGTAGGTCGTGTCGATGTTCAGCAGATTGAAGCCGTTCCCGATGATCGCGAGGAGCAGCGTCCCGAGCACTCCGCGCCAGATCGCCCCCTCGCCGCCGAGGATGCTCGTCCCACCGACGACGGCGGCGGAGATCGCCGTCAGCTCCATCCCCGTGCCGAGGTCGGCCTGCGCCGACTGCGTCCGGGAGGCCAGGAGCACGCCGGCCAGACCCGCCGCAAGCCCCGAGATCGCGAAGCACGAGCCCCTGATCACTCCGACCCGGACGCCGGACAGGCGTGCGGCCTCGGCGTTCCCGCCGACGGCGTACACGTAGCGGCCGAAGATCGTCCGGCCGAGCAGGAACGCGGTCACGACCGCGAACCCGATGAACACCCAGCCCGGATAGGTGATCTGGAAGGCCTCACCCTGACCGAGCGACCCGAAGTGCGGGTTGACGACCGTGACGATGAGCCCGCCCGTGATGATGATCGCCAGCCCCGAGTAGATGATGCTCGCGGCGAGCGTCCCGATGAACGAGTTGATCCGCGTACGGTCGATCACGATCCCGTTCGCGATCCCGAGCCCGAGGCCCGTGGCCGCCCCGGCAAGCAGTCCGAGCGTCGGTGACGCGGAGTTCGCGACCTTGCAGGCGACGACCGCGGCGACGCTCACGATCGCGCCCACCGAGAGGTCGAAGACGCCGGAGATGATGCAGAGCGTCTCCCCGCAGGCGAGCAGGCCGATCGCCGCCCACTGGTCGAGGATGTTCGACATGTTCTGGAACTGCAGGAAATGGCTGGACGCGACGCTGAGCCCGACGAAGAGAGCGACGAACGCGTAGGCGATCCCGTAGTCCCGGAAGGAGACCCGCCGCAGCCTCGCCCCGTAGCGAGCGAAGGTCATGCCGCGGCTTCCGGCCCGGCCGTGAACGCGGCGGTCATGACCGCCTCGTCGGTCGCCGCGTCGCCCTCGAACTCGCCGACGAGCCGCCCGGCACGCATCACGAGCACCCGGTGGGCGAGACCGAGCACCTCCTCGATCTCGGACGAGATCAGGAGCACGGCCATCCCCGCCTCGGCGAGGCGGATCAGGAGCTCGTGGATCTGGCGCTTTGCGCCCACGTCGACACCGCGGGTCGGCTCGTCCGCGATCAGCAGCTTCGGACGCCGGAAAAGCCACTTCGCAAACAGCACCTTCTGCTGGTTTCCCCCCGAGAGCGTCGTCACCATCGCCTCCTGGGAGGAGGTGCGGACGTCGAGATCCTGCGCGAGCGCTCCCGTGCGGCGACCCTCGGCGCGCCGGTCGACGACGCCGGCCCTCGCGATCGCATGCATGTCCACGATCGAGATGTTCTCGCGGATCGGACGGATCATGAAGAGGCCCTGCTCCTTGCGACTCTCGGGAAGCATCGCGATCCCCAGCCGCGATGCGTGCCTGGGACCTTTCACGCGTACAGGCTTTCCTTCGAACAGGAGCTCACCGGCATCGAAGCGGTCGGCCCCGAAGATCGCCCGAGCGACCTCGGTGCGTCCGCTTCCGACGAGCCCCGCGAGCCCGACGATCTCGCCTGCCCGAACGGTGAGCGACACATCCTGGAGCTCCCGCCCGCGGCTCAGCCCACGCACCTCGAGCACCACGGGCGCGTCGTGCGGGGCAGGGATCTTCGGCGGAAACTCGAGGCTCATCTCGCGGCCGATCATCGCCGACACGAGCGTCGCAGGTGTCTCCTCCTTCGCCGGCGCGGTTCGAATCAGCCGGCCGTTCCGCATCGACGTGACCGTGTCGCAGATCCCCAGGATCTCCTCGAGGTAGTGCGAGACGAGCACGACCGCCGTTCCTTCGGCGGCGAGGGCCCGCACGGTCTCGAGGAGCCGTTCCGTCTCGTCGCGGGTCAGAGCCGCGGTCGGCTCGTCCATCAGCAGGAGCCGTGCGTCGCGGGCGATCGCACGGAGGATCTCGACCTTCTGCTGGTCTGCGGTACGGAGCGTGCGGACGACGGCTTGCGCGTCGAGGCGAAACCCGGTCTGCTCGTTGAGCTCGTCGAAGCGGTGGCGGAGCTCGCGCGATCGCAGCACG
>DASZLW010000255.1:0-11883 GCA_035552175.1 Gaiellaceae bacterium
ACGAAGGAGGGGCTCGACTACGTCTGGCACTCGAGGCCGCTACTCGTGCTCACGGCGATGGGAGCCCTCGTGATGTCCCTCTCGCTCAACTTCAACGTGCTGCTACCGGTCCTCGCCAAGCAGACACTCGCCTCCGGACCGGGAACCTTCGGTGTCGTGATGGCGTGCTTCGGCGCGGGCGCACTCGTGGGCGCCCTGATCGCGGCCGGCCAGAGCAGCTCGCGGTGGCGATCGATGCTCGGCTCGATCGTCGTCTTCGGCGTCGCCGAGTTGGCGATCGCGCCACTGCACGACCTCGTCGCCGACAGCATCCTGCTCGCCGTGTGCGGGATCGCCTACACGACCTACACCGCCGCATCGAACTCCTCGGTCCAGCTCTCGACACCGGACCACCTCCGCGGACGTGTCCTCGGGATCTACTTCTACGCCTGGGTCGCGCCGCTCCCGCTCGGCAGCCCGCTGATCGGCTGGCTGTCCGAGGTCGGAGGCACCGAGCTCGCCTTCGGCGTCGGCGGGGCTTGCGCGCTCGCGACTGCGGGAGCGGGAGCGCTTGCGATCATGCGCTCGCCGCCGGGCTCGCTGCGCAGGGGGACCACGAAGGAGCCTGTGGCCGCGTAGCTCGGCGTCAGAGACGCACGACGATCTTCGCTCCGGGGCTTCCGGATGCCTGCTGCTTCCAGGCTGCGCCGATGTCGTCGAGGGAGTACGTCTCGAGGTCGAACACGATCCGGCCGTCGCGGACCTGCTCGCAGAGATCGCGATACGAGTTGCGAGCCACATCCTCGGGCACCGAGAAGAGCGAGTGGCCGAAGACGTCTGCGACCTTGCCGCGGATCCAGGCCGACTGGAGCGTCGCGGTCGGGCTCGCCGACTGCCCGAGATGGACGACGCGAACACCGGACTCGGCCGCGGCGAGTGCCCGTTCCACCGGTTCGCCCCACAGGCCGTCGACGATCAGGGTCGCCGCGGGCAGGTCGGCGTCGGTTGAGAGGTCGAAGACCTCGTCGGCTGCCGCAGGGATCTTGTCGGTCTTGCGGGCGGCGCCGATCACACGCCGGGCGCCGAGGGCCTTCGCCGCCTGGACCGCAGTGCCGCCGAGGCTACCGCTCGCGCCGAGCACGAGCACGGTGTCCTCGGGCCGTACGGGCGCGCGCCACGCGACGGCGAGCCACGCGGTCAGCCCGGCGATCCCGCAGGCGAGCGCCTGCCCGTCATCGACACCCTCGGGAATCTCGAACATCCAGCCGTCACCAGGCTCGACGAGCTCGGCCATCCGCTGACGGCCGCGCACCCAGACGCGGCGTCCGTCCTCGGTCTCGCCGACGGCCTCCGAGCCGATCACGTACGGCGGGTCGGGCGTGCCGCCGTAGAAGCGGCCGGTGCCGATCGAGATGTCGATCGGGTTCAGCGAGGCGGCATTGACGTGGACGATCCCCGGCCCCGGGGGCGGGTCGATCTCGTCGACTTGCGGCAGCCCGCCGATCTCGTGAAGCCTGGCGGCCCGCACGTCAGCTCTCGCCGAGCTCGGCGAGCAGCGCCTGGAGGTCGAGCGGACGGTTGAACATCGTGAACCCGGCGCCGCCGCCCTCCGGCCTCGGCCATTCCTCACGCGGGCGGTCGCGGTAGAGCTCGACCCCGTTGCTGTCGTAGTCCCGCAGGTAGATCGCCTCGCTGACGCCGTGGTCGGTCGCACCGTCGAGCGGGATGCCCGCGTCGAGCACGCGGTTCAGCGCATCGGCGAGCGTGCGGCGATCCGGGTAGCGGATCGCGACGTGGTAGAGACCCGTCGAGTTCGGCGGCGGCGGCTGACCGCCCTTCGACTCCCAGGTGTTGAGCCCGAGGTGATGGTGGTAGCCGCCGGCCGAGACGAAGGCAGCCTGATCTCCCATCCGTACCTGAAGCTCCATCCCGAGCACTCCCACGTAGAACTCGAGCGCGCGGTCGAGATCGGCCACCTTCAGGTGGACGTGGCCGATGTCGACGCGGGGATCGATCGCGCTCACCCGCGCATCCTGCCATTCGGCGAGGTTCAGCCGGGCCTGTGTTTCGACGATTGCCGTGTTTCAACCATGCCCGTTTCAACCATGCTCGTGTTTCAGCGCGGACTCGTCGCGCTGTCCTTCCGCGAGGGTGAGCTTGCCGGAGCAGACCTTGGCGTTGAGCTCGTTCTCGACCTGGTCGACCTGGGAGGCGCGCGGGTAGGGCTCGGGCCAGAGGTTCTTCGGGTCGGTCGGGTTGCCGCCGAGCTCGAGGCTGATCAGATGGTCCTCCTGGTAGTCGGAGGGCGACCCCGACTCGTCGTATTCCGACATCTGCTTCAGCTTGAGCGCGTTCGTGTAGTCGACGGGCGGGCGCACCGTCTTCGTCCAACCGGCGACGCACACCGTCGAGCCGATCGTCGCCTGGGTCACGGCCGGGTTGAGCGAGCCCGGGGTCAGGGTGGGGTTCGCAAGGACGGGTGCCGGGCCACCTCCGCCATGGTGGAAGTGCACGAACGCGAGCGCGGCGAGAGCGACGACCGTGACGGCGACGGCGAGGTCGAGGAGCGAGAGACGCACTCAATTGAAGGTAGGCCGTTTCCGAGGCCGCGCAAGTGGCCGTTCTGGCCGGTCTTCACTCGTCCGGGTTCGAAACCCGCCACCCGGAGAGCGGCCAGAGCAGGTAGACGAGCCAGGGGACGCCGATGATGTCCGTCTGGAGGCCGAGCGCGAGCATTGCGACCATCGCCGCCGTGAGCCATGCGGTCGAGCGTGCGAGATGCCAGAGGAGCCCGATCGACCAGGCGACGAAGAGCAGCCCGCCGATGAGGCCGGTATCGACACCGAGCTCGGTGTAGGTCGACTCGCCGGCCTTGATCGGAGCGCCGGTGCGGGCGGCGGTCGAGCCCGCGTTGCCCGGGCCGTAGCCCTGGGGGTGGTGGAGAACCGTCGAGATCCCCTGCCGAAGGCTCTCGAGGTGCTCGTGCGTGCTCGCATCGCCGACGCCGTTCGGATCGACTGCCGGGCCCGCGCCGGCCGTATGCGCCTCTCCGCGCTGGATCTTCAGCTCGGCCGCGGTGTAGTGCGACGAGGGCGCGATGTGCGGATAGACCTCGACGAACGCGAAGCCGACCACGATCACCGCGACACCCGCCGCCGCGAGCCCGATCCGCCACTGCCGCCGCATCGCCGCGAACACGAACAGTCCGAGCGCGAGCGCCAGGTACGACGAGCGCGAGTGCGTCCACAGGAGCGCGGCGAAGAGCAGCGCGGTCGTCGGCACCCAGATCGCGAGCCGCGGCCTGAGCCGGGTGAGCCAGGTCGTCGCGAGCAGCAGCGCGCAGACGAGCAGGTACGAGGTCGCGAGCGGCGAGAGGAACGTCGAGACGAGCCGCCGGAGCGGATGCTCGTTGCCGGTGTTGTAGACGAAGTTCTCCGGGAGGTTGGAGAGGCCGAGATCCCGGAACCCGAGCTGATCGGCGAACCACTTCGGTGCACCCGAGCTCCGCCACCACTCGAGCGGGATTGCGTAGATGTCGACGAGCCCGAACGCGGCGACCCCCGCGGCGGTCGCGAGGACGGTCACGCCGAGGATCCGCGCCTCGCGGACGCTCATCGTGAGCCCCCTTCCGAAGAAGTAAGCCGCGACCGGCAAGAGGTCGTGACGCACGCCGAGGAGGACGCCCTTGTGGGTCGCGACGCCGCCGAGAACGTGCTGGGGGATCAGCCCGTAGGCGACGACGAAGGCTCCGTAGGCGAGTGCGAGCCAGTCGACCGGCGCCGGCCGGAAGCGGAGCGAGCCCCGCTCGCGGAGGACGAGCACGAGCCCCAGCGCGAGAAGCACCTCCTTCCAGGCCGAGACGACGTCGAGCGCCGTCCCGCGCACGCCGGCGGCGTACAGCTCGGCCATCGCGAAGTTGTGCACCGCGAGACCCACGACGAACACGTGGAGGATCCAGACGGGGCGCTTCATGCCGGCCCGACCGCGACGAGTGTCATCCCCCGGCCGACGATCCTGACCGGGTAGGGAAAGAGCGAGGCGAGCTCCCGCGGCCCGAGCGGGTCGAGGACGTCGTCGAAGCCGCGCGCGTGGAGCAGCCGGCGGCGGCTCGGCCCGTCCGGAAGCCAGTGCGCGAAGGGAAGCAACGAGTGCGGGTCGATCGGGAAGTAGCGGTTCGGCGTCGTCACGAACACCCGGCCCGCGACACGGCAGAGCTCGGCGACGAACCGACGCTGCGCGGCGCGGCCTCCGGCGACGTGCTCGATCACCGCGTTCGAGAAGCCGAGATCGAAGGCGCCGTCGTCGAACGGGAGCTTGCGGCCGTCGGCCTGCACGGCCTTCACCTGCGGAAACGCTGCCGCGAACCGCTCGAGTCCCGTATGCCCGACGGCGGTGATGCGGCCGGGCCACGGGTAGAGCGCCTCGAAGAAGTTGTCGCTCGAGCCATCGCCGAACGGCGCGTCCGTCACGCCGACGTCGATGACGGTCGTGTCCGGACCAGGCCCGAACAGGTCGGTGAAGAGCCGCAGCTTCCGCTCCCGGCTCCGAAGCGAGATGCGGGCCGCGGCACGCTGGAGCATCGCCTGAGATTAACGGCGCGGACGGGAGGGGGTAGCTCCCGTCCGCGCCGGTCGAGGCCCTACGGCCCCCAGGGACAGCCGCCGAGCAGCGCGGCCGCAACCACGGATGCAACTGCCACCAGCGCGAGCCGGAGGCTCGGGGAGACGATCGACATGGACAAACACCTCCTCGTTTCATGACGCATGTTCCCGTTCGAGCCCACTGAAAGAAGACCGCAGAATTCTTTTGTTGTCAATCCTGTTATCTGCAGACACGGCCCGATTGACGAGGCCCGCGGGGCCAGGCATGATCTCCGGCTTGCCCAGGGAGCCCGAACCCCGCCGGGAGACGATCGCCGAGCGCCTGCGGCGCCTCCGCCTCGAGCAGGGCGCCTCGCAGCGCGACCTCTCGGCTCCGGGAATCACCTACGCCTACATCTCGCGGATCGAGGCCGGCGCGCGCACACCTTCCGTGAAGGCGCTCCGGATGCTCGCCGCGAAGCTCGGGGTCACGCCCGAATACCTCGAGACCGGGTCGGAGCTCGGAGGGGCCGAGGTGCGCGAGCTCCGGCTCGCCGAACAGGAGCTCCACCTTCGTCTCGAGGGCGAGGCCGACATCGGCGCGGTGCTGGCGATCCTCGAGGAGGCGGAGTTGCATTCCGACGTGCCGGCAGCGGTTCGCGCCCGGATCCTGCTCGGGCTCGAGGCGGCCGGACGCGGCGAGCACGCCGAGACGGTTGCACAGCTCTCGCAGATCGTCGGCTCGGAGCTCGTGACGCCTGCCGGACGGCCCGATGTCTATTCCGCGCTCGGCCGAGCCCATGCGGCGGCCGGATCGCCGCGGGACGCGGTCGCCCTCTTCGAGCGCGCGCTCGAGGAGCTCGCACAGATCGAGCCCGAGAACCTGGCGGCGCGCGTCCGATACTCGACCTACCTCAGCTACGCACTGACCGATCTCGGCGAGCTCCAGCGCGCGAAGGCAGTCGTCGCCGAGGTGTTCGCTCGAGCCGGCGACGCCAGCGACCGCTACACGCGCGTCCGCCTCTACTGGTCGCTCGGCCGGCTCGCACTCGAGCAGGCGAAGCCGCTCGCGGCGCTCGACAACTTCAGGCGCGCGGTCGCGCTGCTCGAGGCCACGGAGGACACTGTTCACCTGGCGCGCGCCCACATCGCGTGCGCCGATGCAACCCTGACGGCCGGCGACGACCTCGGCGGCGTGTTCCATCACCTCGACGAGGCAGAGAGACTTCTCGGCCCCAGGGCGGACAACGACGATCTCGCGGTCGTGCGGCGGCTCCAGGCGATGTGCGCCACAGCCTCCGGCGACATCGCCGGCGCGGAGCATCTCGGCCAGCAGGCACTCGTGCTCGCCGGCGAGCTTCCGAACGAGCGCGGGCATGCATGGTGGGCGATCGCCGAGGCGAGGGCGCGCGGAGGCGAGGGCGCCGACGAGGCATACGGCGAGGCGATCGCGCTGCTCGGCGACACGGGCACCGTGCGCCACCATGCCAACTTGCTGCGATCCTACGGCCGGTTCCTGCGCGACTCGGGCCGGGAGCGCGAGGCCCTCGACGTGTTCGAGCGCGCAGCGGATGTCGCCTCGAACCTGCAGGGCGAGCCGGTGTCGTCGGAGCGGTAGCCGCCGAGAAGGCTGCGGCCCCGGAGCTCCGTCTTGCGGGTCGAGCTGCGGCCGGCGCCGAGGAGCCTCGCGGGCAAACGGAGCAAACTGCGCCACTTCCTCGGCGCCCGGCGAAGAGTTACGTATTTCGGCGGAGAGACCGACCCGCTTGGCGACGATTAGAATCGATCGTGAGGGCCGGCGGGACGCCGCCCCACCCAGGGTGGGGGTGCGAGCCGGGCAGGACAGGTCTGCCGGGGACGGTTGTTGTCGCACGTCGATTGCTCCACGGCCGGTCGGGGCCGATCTGGTGGGACGGCTACAGTCGCGGCCGTGATCTCGGCCGAGCTCAGAGCACGCGGGCCCTACTCGCTCCGGCTCTCCGCGCGGCATGGGAGCGATGCGACGCGGATCGTCTCGGACGGCGTGATCACGACAACACTCGCGGGCGAGGACGGCCTCGAGCAGGCGCGCGCCTGGCAGCGGGTCGACGGCACGGTCTGCATCCAGGCCGTGTCGGAGAGCGGCCTCGAACGGATGCGGTTCATGCTCGGCATCGACGACGACCACTCCGAGTTCCTGCGTCGGTTCGCCGCCGACCCGCTGCTAGCCGAGCCGATCCGGCAACTCCGCGGGCTTCGCCCGATCCGAACCGCCACGGTCGCGCATGCCCTGCTTCGCGCCGTCTCGGGGCAGCTGATCACGGCGAGCAGGGCGCGCGCCATCGAGCGGACGATCGTCCGCGCCGCAACGCGGGAGCTCGGCGGCCTTCATGCCGCACCGACGGCCGCAGACCTCGGCCGTTTCTCGCCGGCGGAGCTTCGCAGCCTCGGCCTCGGCGACCGCCGCGGCGCCGCTCTCGTCCGGCTCTGCCGCTCGATCGACCTCGAAGGCCTGAAGGATCATCAGACGGCGGTCGTCGCCGGGCGCCTCGAGCGCGAGCGCGGCCTCGGCCCCTGGTCGGCCGGGGTCGTTTGTCTCGAAGGGCTCGGCCGCTACGAGCGCGGCCTCGCCCGGGATCTCGGGCTCGTGAAGCTCGCGTCCTCGCTCTGGGGCCGATGGGTCGAGGCCGAGGAGACCGACGCTCTCCTCGAGCCCTACGGCGAGTGGGCGGGGCTTGCGAGCGTGTACCTGCTGGCGGGATACCACGCCGGACTCGTAGGCTTGCGGGATGCGGATCGCAATTCTCGGTACCGGCAAGATCGGCGAGTCGCTCCTCGCCGGGCTGCGTAGCTCGGACTGGGCAGACATCATCGCGAGCTCGCGCCGCGAGGAGCGGGCGGCGGAGCTCCGGGAACGCCACGGCGTCCAGACGACGACCTCCAACGCGGAGGCGATCAAGGGCGCCGACGTCGTCGTCCTCGCAGTGAAGCCGCAGGACCTCGAGACGCTCCTCGGCGAGATCGGCCACCTGCTCACCTCCGAGCAGACCGTCCTCTCCGTCGCGGCGGCGATCCCGACCGAACGGATCGAGCGGCACCTGGCCGCGGACGTTCCCGTCGTGCGCGCGATGCCGAACACACCCGCCACCGTCCACGAGGGCGTCGCCGGGATGTGCGCCGGGAGGCATGCGGGCGCAGAGCACCTCGAGCGCGCCGGCACCGTTCTCCGCGCGGTCGGCGCGGTGGTCGAGGTGCCCGAGAGCCAGATGGACGCGATCACCGCAGTCTCGGGCTCCGGCCCTGCCTACTACGCGCTGCTCGCCGAGGCGATGATCGAGGCCGGCCTGCTGCTCGGCCTCTCACGCGAGGTCGCGACGAAGCTCGTCGTCCAGACGATGCTCGGCACCGCGAAGCTCCTCCGCGACGAGCACATGCACCCCGTCGAGCTCAGAGAGCTCGTCACCTCACCGGGGGGAACGACGACGCGGGCGATCCGCGAGCTCGAGCAGGCCGGGGTCCGGGCCGCGTTCCTGAACGCGATCAATGCTGCAAACGAGCGCAGCAAGGAGCTCGCACGCGGCGATGACTGACCCGACGTTTCACGTTGTCGACGACCCCGCGGCTGCCGTCGCCGCACTGCTCGTCGAAACGGCTCGCCTCGGCGGCAGCATCGTGCTCACCGGCGGCTCGAGCCCGGGCCGCGCCTACGAGCTCGCCGCGGCGCTCGAGCCCGACTGGAGCCGAGCGCAGGTCTGGTGGGGGGACGAGCGCTGCGTCGCGCCCGGCGACGAACGCTCGAACTTCGGCCTCGCGAAGAAAACGCTGCTCGACCGGCTTGCCGGTCAGCCCACCGTGTACCGGATGCGAGGCGAGATCGACCCCGCGGAGGCCGCGGGGGAGTACGCCGAGCAGCTCGCGGGAGTGACCTTCGACCTGCTCCTCCTGGGGCTCGGGCCGGACGGCCACGTTGCCTCGCTCTTCCCCCACTCCCCGCAACTCGGCGAGCGCGACCGCCCCGTCACGCACGGGCCGCCGGGGCTCGAACCGTTCGTGGAGCGGTTGACGCTGACGCTGCCGGCGCTGCTCGCGGCTCGGCGAATCGTCGTCCTCACGACGGGCGCCGAGAAAGCCGAGGCTGTCGACCGTGGGTTTCGCCGGCCGCCGTCGGAGGATGTGCCGGCGAGCCTGCTCCGCGCCTCGGACGCTCCGCTCGACGTCTACCTCGACGCGCCGGCGGCTACGGGAGCAGCGGCGAGCTGAGGTCGGCTGCGAAGCCACGACGATCTGCAAGCGCCTGCAGCACGATCACCGTGTCGGCGACGGGCACGTCCTCCAGGTAGTCCGTTCGGGTCTCGAACGACTCGAGCACGCTCTCGACGGCCTCGATGTAGCCGACGACGTCGTGAGCGGCGATCAGCGTCAACGCATCGGCGACCGCGCGCGGGAAGTCGTCGCGCTCCCGAAGCGTCAGCGCGACATGGCGGCCCTCGACGTCGCGACCGAGGACGAGCAGGGCGAGAGTGGCCGCGTACCGGCCGATCGGCGACTCCGCCTCGGCGCTTCCGAGCTCGAGCGCCCAGGCCGAGAATTCTTCGGCATCCGTGCTGCGACCGGCGATCAGCGAAGCCTTGATCGTCCCGATCGGACGACCCCAGGAGGTCGGGCTCGCGTTCTCCCAGCTCTCGCGCCACCGAGCCGCGGCGAGGCCGAGCCACTCCGCTCCCTCGTCCCTCCTGCCGAGCATCAGGAGCGAAAGGCCGGCGCCGTACGCCGCGTTGCCGAGCCGGACGAGCTGTTCGCCGTCGAGGCGGGCCATCCCGTCCTCGTAACGGACACGTTCGCGCTCGAACAGCTCCTGGAACGGGTGCACGGCACCGTTCTACCTCTCCGGGGCCCGGTCGGGAACGCGTACCTTGGGCGGGATGCGAGGCCGCGCACCTGTTCTGCTCGTGCTCGCACTCGGGCTGCTCGCGGGTTGCGGTGGTGGATCGAAAGCCACGACGACCACGACGACCACAACGGCGAAGGCGGCCGCCGCGGGTCATACGGTCTGGCTCTGCTTCCCCGGGAAGGCCGCGGATCCGTGCTCTTCCGGCCTCGACACGACCGTTGTCAAGGCCGACGGATCGACGAGCCTCGAGGATGTGCGGCCCGCCGCAAACCCACCGATCGACTGCTTCTACGTCTATCCGACGGTCAGCGACGAGAATCGCGGCAACGCCGACCTGAAGATCCAGCTTCCCGAGGTCTTCGTCGCCGAGGCGCAGGCCGAGCGGTTCTCACAGGACTGCAAGGTCTACGCTCCGGTCTACCGGCAGATCACGAACCGCGGGCTGACGACGCCGTCGCTCCACGCGCGGCCGCTCGAGGCCTACGACGACGTGCTCCGCGCCTGGAACGACTACCTCGCCCACGACAACCACGGGCGCGGCGTCGTCCTGATCGGCCACTCCCAGGGCGCCTACATCCTCAAGCATCTGGTCAAGACCGTGGTCGACCGCTCCCTCGCGGAGCGCCGGCTGCTCGTCTCGGCGATCCTGCTCGGCGGCCAGGTGCTGGGCGGAAACACGCCCGCGGACACCGGTGACTTCACAAACGTTCGCCCGTGCTCGTCCGTCTCCGACACCGGTTGCGTGATCGCCTACTCGAGCTTCGGCCAGACGCCGCCGGCACACGCTCGCTTCGGCCGCGACGCGAGTCACACGACCCACGTCCTCTGCGTCAATCCTGCCTCGCCCGGCTCGAACGCCTCGACGGCGGTCACGCCGCTCTTCCCGTCGGCCCTTCTCCAGCTCGCCGGAAGCCGCCTCGGGGTCACCGTCAAACCCGTCTCGACGCCATGGGTCGCCTACCCCGGGCTCTACACGGTGCAATGTCGGCGGAGCGGAACGGCGAGCTGGCTCCAGGTCACGAGCACGCACGTGGCCGGCGACACGCGGCCCCTGGTCCGCCCGCTCTTCGGTGCAGGCTGGGGATTGCACGCGACCGACGTGAACATCGCGCTCGCGAACCTCGTCGACGTCGTCGCCGCCGAGGCGAAGGCGTACGCGAAACTGCGCTGACGAATCACCCTTCCGACCGCTGCATGCGGTATCCTGTGATTGCGATTCGCGAGAGGGGTACCCGCGAGTCTGACCCTGTAGAGGCGACACGGAAGCCCGCGTCGCGCCCATGCACGAGACGCTTATGCAATCTCCGGAGTCCTGGGAGGCACCCGACGGCATCCAGGCCGCGGCCCTTCGGGCGGAAGCGTGGGCTGGTGAGCCCTTCCTGCGCCCCGACGACGACCCCGCTGTCTCACTGCGCTCGGGGTCGGCGCTGCGACGCGCGCTCGACAGCGCGATCCTCGAGATCGATGCAGGGCTCCGCGAGCCGTCAGCCGATTGGAAGGTGCGCTATGCGCTGATGCTCGGGCTCGAACGCGTCCTCTCCGAGAAGCCGCCGCATCTCGCCTCCGGCACAGAGCTGCGACGCCATCAGGTGGACGCGCTCGCCGGCATGCTCACCGAGCTCATCGCGGCGACCGAGAAAGTGGAAGCGAACGGGCACGCTGCCTCGAACGGCAACGGCGCCGTCATCCTCGAGGAGATCGTCGAGGAGGAGGACGAGGACGACGACCTGGCGATCGAGCTCGACGACGACCTCGAAGACGAGGAGTCCGCCGAGCCGGCAGCCGAGGATCCCGGGGCGGCACGGCGCTACCGGTTCCGCCATCCGACGGCCTCCGGAAAGACGATCGCGGCCGCCGGCTTCGTCGAGGCCGCACGAAGCGAGGGCGTCCTGATCCTCACGCATCGCCGGCTGCTCGTCGACCAGTTCCGCCGCGAGCTGACGGATCACGGCTACGGCTCGCGGTTCGCGGACGTGATCCTCTCCGGCGCGAAACCGCTCCGCTCGAACCCGATCACGATCCAGACGTACGCGTGGTTCGCGCGCCACATCGCGGAGGTGTCGCGCGACGCGTACCAGCTCGTGATCTGCGACGAGGCGCACACGGCGCTCGGCGAGAAGACCTCCGCGGCGATCCGGAGCCTGTCGGAGCCGATCTACATCGGCATGACGGCGACAGAGGAGCTGATCGCGAAGCAGGTGTCCGACGTCTTCCCCGCGTCGGTCGACGACCTTCCCCTCGCCGACGCGGCACGCCGCGGGCTGATCGCTCCGCTCCGGTGCCTCCGCGTGCCGCCGGTGGCTGCGATCAACTCGGTACCGATCGTCGGCGGCGACTTCGAGGAGCGCGCACTCGCCGCGGCACTCGACCACGAGGCACTGAACATGGCTGCCGCGACGCTCTACCGCGAGCGTTTCGACGACTCGCCCGGCATCGTCTACGCAGCCGGCGTCG
>DASZLW010000256.1:0-2939 GCA_035552175.1 Gaiellaceae bacterium
TCTCGGCTATGCGACGAGCTTCTTCGACCCGGTCCAGCAGCTCTCTCAGCTCTACAGCACGTTCCTGTCGGCGGTCGCCGCGCTCGACAAGATCATGGAGGTGCTCGTCGAGGAGCCGCAGGTGACCGACGACCCCACCGCCCCGGAGCTTCCGCGGCTTCGCGGACAGGTGCACTTCGACGACGTGCGCTTCACGTACGGAACCGGGCCCGAGGTGCTCCACGGGATCGATCTGGAGGTCGCAGCGGGAACGACCGTCGCGCTCGTCGGTCATACCGGCGCCGGAAAGTCGACGATCGCAAAGCTGATCGCACGGTTCTACGACCCGACGGGCGGCACGATCACGGTCGACGGCATCGATCTGCGAAAGGTGACGCAGGAGTCGCTCCGCCGCCAGCTCGGGATCGTGCCGCAGGAAGGGTTCCTGTTCGCAGGGACGGTGGCCGACAACATCGCGTTCGGGCGCCCGGGCGTCTTGCGCGAGGAGATCGTCGCGGCCGCCCGAGCCGTGGGTGCAGACGAGTTCGTCGACCGGCTCGAGAACGGCTACGACACCGAGCTCGGCGAGCGCGGCTTCCGGCTGTCGCTCGGCCAGCGCCAGCTGATCGCATTCGCCCGTGCGTTGCTCGCCGACCCGAGCATCCTGATCCTCGACGAGGCGACGAGCTCGGTCGACATCGCGACCGAGCAGCGGGTCGAGCGGGCCCTCCGGCGCCTGCTCCACGGCCGCACCGCGTTCATCATCGCCCACCGCCTCTCGACCGTCCGCCGGGCGAACCTGATCGTCGTCCTCGAGCACGGCGTCGTCGTCGAGCAGGGCACGCACGACGAGCTCCTCGCGCGGGGCGGCCGCTACTCGGAGCTCTACGGGATGTGGGCGGCCGACGCGGACGTGGCGTAGCGGCTCTGCCACGTCTCGACCATCGCGATGCGCTGGTCGATCGTCGGGTGGTTCTCGAGGAACAGGTACTCCCACGTCGGCGGGTTCGGATTGCTGAGCGCGGTCGGCACGAACGTCTTGAACAGATCATTCGCGTCTTTCGGATCTCTCGTGGTCTGGAGCGCCAGCCAGTCGGCCTCCGACTCCATGTGCCGCGTGATCATGTTCTGGATCGGGAGCGCGGCGAGGTTCAGCACGACGAGCACGAAGATCCCGAGAGGGATCGCCGCCGGCTCCCCCATTCCACCGCGCCTGCGCGTGAGCCGGCCGATCAGGTAGGCGCCCGGGAAGGCAAAGAGCGCGTACCACCCGACAGACCTCCAGATGTGGTTCCGCTTCACATGGCCGAGCTCGTGCGCGATCACGACACGGATCTCACCGTTCGTGAAGCGCCCGTCGAGGAGCGTGTCCCAGATCACGACGCGGCGGCTGACGCCGATCCCCTCCGTCTCGGCGTTCGGGAGCGACGTGTCACTCGACACATCGACGATTCGAATCGGGACGTGCCCGACGTGCGCCTTGGCCTCGAGCTGAGTCACGTCCGCCTGCAGCGTGGGATCGAAGACCGGATGCGTCGTCTCGAGGTACGGCGACACGAAGGCGAAGAGCAGGGCGATCCCGACGAACACCGGCGCGCCCATGACCCACCACCAGCGGCCGACGGAGCGTGCGAGACCCATGACGATCGCCAGGGCGACACACAGCGAGATGAACCCCAAGCCGAGCGCGAGCCATCCGCCGAGAATCGAGCTCACGTAGCCGACGTTGCTGACGTGGTGCCTCCGATCCCACCACACCCCGAGGACGGTCGACGGCAGCTCCGCGACCCAGAGGAGCGAGAAGCCGAGCATCCCGAGCAACATCCCGGTCCCGATCGGCCCGGCGGCAGACTCCCGGACGAACCCGGGCCCCCACCACGCGTAGATCGCGAAGACGACGATCTCGATCACGGTGCCGAAAAGCCAGAGGAGGCTTGCACCGTGGTCGTAGGAGTCGGCGGCGTGGAGCTCGTGAGCGTTGAAGAGCGAGGCCGTGTCGATATGCGGCAAGGGGAGCGACGACGGAACCTTCGACTGCCAGAGGAGGTAGGCGGCAACGCCCCACACCCCGGCGAGGACGATCGTCGCCGCGGTCGCGAGGGCGCGGCGGTTCACGTCGCGGAGCTGTCGGCTGAGCCCGAGTCGCCGGATGAGCCCGAGTCGCCCGATGAGCCGGAATCGCCTGACGGGCTCGAATCGCTGTGGGACCCGGAGTCGCCGATCGTGTCGGCACCGGTGGACGGTATCGACCCGGGCGTGCCCTGGTCACTCGGCGGAGCCGGGCTCGTCGAGGGCGGGACATCGGCCGGAGCGTGCTCGTCGGACGCAGCGTGCTCGGCGGCCGGGGGCGCATGTTCCGCCGGGTGGCCCGCATGGTGCGGCGCCGGTGCATCGGGCGGTACGGCCGGGCTTGCCGGAGGAGTGTCCGCCGGCACGAACGGAGGCGGGATGGGGACGCTCGACCCCCACGGCGACTCACCGGCAGCCGGAGAGCCAACGGCCGGATCCGGAGCGGTTTCCTCGGGCGGCGCCCAGCCGACTGCGTCGAAGTCGGGACTCGCGCCCTCGAGCGGGCTCGAGTGGGGATAGACGTCGGTCAGCAGGTAGATGTAGGCGTTGAGCTGCCCCCCGTACCGGAGCGCGTAGGCCGAGAGGTTCCGCAGACCTTCGGGCGCCTTTCCGGTCGCGAGCGCGGCGAACCAGGTCAACACCGCGTCGACGACGAGCGCGCCGAGAAGCGCGACACCCACGAGGAACGCGGGCACGGCGAGCGCCCCACGGCCGAGGGTCTTCCAGCGGCCCTGACGGGCTGCCGGCGGCAACACGAGATCGAGCGGGTAGCTGCCCGGTCTCCCCGTGAAGCCGGGGAACGGGTTCGCCGCCAGCGAGCCGAAGGCGTACACGTGAAAGCCGAAGCGGACAAATCGGCTGACGAACCGGTGGAACGCTCCGATCGGCCT
>DASZLW010000257.1:0-2325 GCA_035552175.1 Gaiellaceae bacterium
GCGGAGGCCGCCGAGGTGCTGACCGCAGGCGGCACGGTCTCGATCGACCGCGGCGGTGGCGAGACGGTGCTCTCGATGGCGAAGCTGAACCGGGTCCTCGAGCACGAGCCCGGTGACCTGACGGCGATCGTCGAGGCGGGGCTGCGTCTCTCGGAGCTGCAGGCGGCGCTCGGCGCGCACGGGCAGATGCTCGCGCTCGACCCGCCGGGCGACCCGACGATCGGCGCGTGCCTCGCGGCCGACCTCTCGGGCCCCCGCCGTCATCGGTACGGCGCCATGCGCGACCTCGTGATCGGCATGACGATCGTGCTCGCCGACGGGACGATCGCGAGCTCGGGCGGCAAGGTCGTGAAGAACGTCGCGGGCTACGACCTGGGCAAGCTCTTCTCCGGCTCGCGAGGCCGGCTGGGACTGATCGCCCGCGTCGCGCTGCGGCTCCACGGACGGCCGGCGGCAGAGGCGACGGTCGTCGCCGAGACCGGCGAGCCGCGCGAGCTCTGGCACGCACTGCACCGCTCGCAGCTCGAGCCGAGTGCGGTCGACGTCCTGCCGGGCCGGATCGCCCTCCTGTACGAGGGCGGCCGGGCGGCGGTCGAGGCGCAGGTCGCGGCCTCTCCCGGCACCCGATCCGACGGGTCGATCTGGGAAGAGAGCGCCCGCCGCCAGGCGGACGCCGGCACCCGCGCGCGCTTCGACTGGCAGGAGTGCCTCCTGGCAAGGCCCGGGCCGGGGATCGCCTACGTCGCAGGGACGGCCGAGCTGGCGTGGTCGCCTCTCGCCGAGCGCATCCGCGCCTCCTTCGATCCGGAGGGCATCCTGGCCTGATGGATCCCGAGCTGATCTCCGACTGCGTCCACTGCGGCTTCTGCCTCCCGACCTGCCCGACCTACGAGCTCTGGCACGAGGAGATGGACTCGCCGCGCGGCCGCATCTGGCTGATGAAGGCGACCGTCGAGGGCACGCTCGAGCTGAACGAGACCGTCGCGCAGCACTTCGACCGCTGCCTCGGCTGCATGGCCTGCCTCACCTCCTGCCCCTCGGGGGTCGAGTACGACCGGCTGATCGAGCTTGCGCGCGAGAAGGTCGAGCAGGAGGTGAAGCGCCCGCTCCGTGACCGCCTGCTCCGGTCCGCGGTGTTCGCGATCTTCCCGCATCCGGGCCGCCTCCGCTTCGCCCTCCGTTTTGCCGCACTTCCGGCGCCGGGGCCGTTCAAGCCGTTGAAGGCGCTCGCGCCGAGGTGGCGCGAGGACGTCGCTCCGCCGGCCGAGACGCCGGCGGTCGGCGAGCGCGTCGCCCGGGTCGGGTTGCTCACGGGCTGCGTCCAGTCGGTGATCTTCGGTGAGGTGAACAGGGCGTCGGCACGGGTCCTCGCGGCGTACGGCTACGAGGTGGCGGCACCCTACGGCGGGTGCTGTGGCGCCCTCGCGCTCCATTCGGGCCGCCGCGAGGAGGGCCTCGCGCTTGCGAGGCGGACGGCGGATGCCTTCGTTGCCGCCGGGGTCGAGACGATCGTGACGAACGCGGCCGGCTGCGGCTCCCACCTCAAGGACGCGAAGCTCGACCTTCCGGTCGTCGACATCTCCGAGGCGATCGCCCGCGGGAGGCCGCCGGCGCTGAACCCGGTCGAGCGGCGCGTCGCCTTCCAGGAGTCCTGCCATCTCGGCCATGCCCAGAAGGTGCGGGAGGAGCCGCGCGCGCTCCTCCGCTCGATCCCGGGCCTCGAGCTCGTCGAGCCCGACGAGCAGCATCTCTGCTGCGGCAGCGCCGGGATCTACAACCTCGTCCAGCCCGAGGCCGCCCGCGAGCTCGGCGACCGCAAGGCCGCGAAGGTGCTCGCGACGAGCCCGGACCTGTATGTCAGCGCCAACCCGGGCTGCCTGCTCCAGGTCTCGGCGGCGCTTCGCCGAGCCGGGCACCCGCTACCGGCGGCGCATCCGATCGAGCTCCTCGACGCCTCGATCCGCGGGGGCGAGCCTCCCGCCCGGATGTAGGCTCGGAGCATGCCCACCCCCGAGCTCCCGCTCTCCGGCGGCTGCAACTGCGGCGGTGTCCGCTTCGAGGTGAGCGAGCCACTCGTGTCTGCGAGCTGGTGCCATTGCACACGCTGCCAGCGGCGAACCGGAGGGTTCGGCTCGCCTCAGGCCCGCGCGGCAAGAGGGTCGTTCCGGCTCGTCCAGGGGGAGGAGCTGGTTCGTGCCTGGGAACCCGTCGACGGATTCGCGAAGGAGTTCTGCTCGGCGTGCGGCTCCTCGCTGTGGAGCCGGAGCCCTGACGGCTCCGCGATCTCGGTGCGCCTCGGCGTGTTCGACGCCGACCCGGGCATCC
>DASZLW010000258.1:0-14593 GCA_035552175.1 Gaiellaceae bacterium
GCCGCGCTCGCGCCAGTACGGCGCGGCCCAGGCCTTCGCCGCCCCCACCTCGAGCACCCGGAGCCCTCGTTCGCCGCCGACGTACCGGTCGAGCAGAACCTGGAACGAGTGACCGTTCGCGAGCCACACGAGATCGTGGAAGCCGGGGATCTCGCGCATCGGGAACGGCAGCACGGAGTCGATCGCGTCGTCCGGCTCGTACCAGCCCTCCGCCTTCGCCTTCTCGACCCAGCCGGCGAGCTCGCCGAGCTTCTCCGGCGCGCCGGGCAGGTCGCGATGGAGCATGAGCGGGATCGGCCCGTCCGTCTCGTAGTGCCGGCCGCAGCCCTGGCAGCCGAGCTTCTCCGCCACACTGTCGAGCGTCGAGCGGCAGAACGGGCAGCGGAGGAGCTCGAGCAGCGCCGCGCTCGGACGAGCCGCAGCCGCCACGATCAGCTCCGGGCGGCGTCGACGAGAGCGAGCGTGACGTCCACCATCGCCTCGATGTCGGAGACCGCGATGTGTTCGTCCGGGGTGTGGATCTCGGCCATCGCGTTCGCGAGGTTGACGCACTGCAGGCCGCGCTCGTTGAAGACGTTCGAGTCGGCGGCGCCCCCCGACAGCTTGTAGGTGGGCTCGAAGCCGCAGCGCCCGAGCGCGTCGGCGGCGAGCCGCACCGCGAGGTCGTCGCGCGTGAAGCGGTACGCCGTGTAGTGCTTGCTCAGCTTCGTGTCGACCTCGCAATCGGCCACGCCTGCTGCGAACGTGAGCGCGTCCTGCATCGCCTGCACCTGGTCGGCGAGCTTGCGCTCGTCGTGCGACCGTGCCTCGCCGAGGAGCACGCAACTGTCCGGCACGACGTTCGCGGCCGTGCCTCCGTGGATCGTCCCGATGTTGGCCGTCGTCTCCTCGTCGATCCGCCCGAGCGGCATCTCGGCGATGGCCCGTGCGGCCGCGGCGATCGCGGAGCGGCCCTCCTCCGGAACCATGCCCGCGTGGGCGGCGCGGCCCTTGAACTCGACCTCGACGAGGTATGCCGCCGGCGCGCCGAGCACGATGCCGCCGATCGGGTAGGCATCGTCGTAGACGTAGCCGACGCGGGACGCGAGACGGGTGTGATCGAACGCGTAGGCGCCCTGCAGGCCGACCTCCTCCTTGGAGGTGAAGACGAGCTCGATCCCGGCGTGCGGCCGCCCTTCGGCGCGCACGCGGCGGGCCGCCTCGAGCATTGCGGCGACCGCAGCCTTGTTGTCGCCCCCGAGGATCGCGTGGTTCCTGTTCCGCACGATCCCTTCCTCGACGACGGGATCGACGGCATCGAGCGGCGGCACCGTATCGAGATGGGCGCAGAGGAAGATCGGCTCGCCCTCTGCCGTCGGCTCCAGGCGAACGTAGATGTTCCCCATGTTCGAGCCGACCTGCGGGCCGGTGCCGTCCTCGTCGGGGCTCAGTCCGCAGTCGCGCAGGTAGGCGAGCACGCGGTCGGCGACCGGCCGCTCCTTCCCCGACGGGCTCGAGAGCGCGGCCAGCTCGAGAAAGAGATCCAGTACCTCTGACACGGCGGCCATGGTAGAGGCTCGATGCGTGTCAGGCGTCCCCGCGGCGGCGTTCCAGGTCAAGCGCGGGCGGCCTGCCGTCCGGGTGGCCGGCCGGGGTGGCCCGTTCGCGGTCGGCGCTCTCGGCGAGGCTCGCGAGGGACGGATGCGGAGTGGTCAACGGGCAAATGTCCCGATCGGACGAAGCCGAGGGCGGGTTACGTCGCGATCTCTACTCGCGTACCCCGCCGCGAGCGCTCCCGCTCGAGAGCGGCGCGGACGAACTCGCGGAAGAGCGGCGCCGGCCTCGTCGGGCGTGACTTGAACTCCGGGTGGTACTGCGAGGCGACGAACCACGGATGGTCGGGGAGCTCGATCACCTCGACCAGCCGGCCTTCCTCGAACGTGCCGCTGATGACGAGTCCCATCTCGACGAGCTGCTGGCGGTACGCGTTGTTGACCTCGTACCTGTGGCGATGGCGCTCGGAGACGACGGGCCTCCCGCCGTACACCTCGCGGGTCTGCGTCCCCTCGGCGAGCTCGACGGCCTGTGCGCCGAGGCGCATCGAGCCGCCGAGATCCTCGACGTCCTTCTGGTCGGGCAGCAGGTCGATCACCGGGTAGGGCGTCTCGGGGTCCATCTCGGTCGAGTTCGCGCCGTCGAGGTCGCAGACGTGGCGGGCGAACTCGGACACCGCGACGTGCATGCCAAGGCAGATGCCGAGGTACGGGATCGCGTCCTCCCGCGCGACGCGGCAGGCGAGGATCTTCCCCTCCCACCCGCGTGAGCCGAATCCGCCGGGAACGAGCACGCCATCGGCGCCCGCGAGCTCGGCGCGCGCCTCGTCGAGTGTCATGTTCTCGGCGTCGACCCAGCGAACGTGCACGTTGCAGCCGTTGTGGATCCCTGCGTGCTTGAGCGCCTCGTGGACGGAGAGGTAGGCGTCGTGGAGCTTTACGTACTTGCCGACGAGGGCGATCTCGATCGTCTCGCGGCGGGCGCCCAGCCGCTCGACGAGCTCGTCCCATTCGCCGAGATCGGCGTCGGGCGCCGAGAGCCCGAGCTTGTCGCACACGAGCTGGTCGAGACCCTGTTCCTGCAGCGCCTTCGGCACGAGGTACACGTCGGGGACGTCGATCGCCGAGACGACCGCCTCGGGGTCGACGTCGGCGAAGAGCGCGATCTTGTCGCGGATCTCGTGCGTGAGCGGCTCGGTCGAGCGGCACACGAGCACGTCCGGGTGGATACCGATGCGGCGCAGCTCGTTCACCGAGTGTTGGGTCGGCTTCGTCTTCGACTCGCCGGCGGTCGCGACGAACGGAACCCACGTCACGTGGATGTAGAGCACGTTGCCCGGGCCCACTTCGCGGCGGAACTGGCGGATCGCCTCGAGGAACGGCTGCGACTCGATGTCGCCGACCGTGCCGCCGATCTCCGAGATGACGACGTTCGTGTCGGTCACCTCGGCGACCGAGCGGATGCGCGCCTTGATCTCGTTCGTGATGTGCGGGATCACCTGGACGGTCGAGCCGAGGAACTCGCCCTTCCGTTCTTTCCGCAACACGCGATCCCAGACCGCGCCCGCGGTGTGATTGGCGGCGCGTGAGAGGTTCTCGTCGATGAAGCGCTCGTAGTGACCGATGTCGAGGTCGGTCTCGGCGCCGTCCTCGGTCACGAACACCTCGCCGTGCTGGAACGGGCTCATCGTGCCGGGGTCGACGTTCAGGTACGGGTCGAACTTCTGCACCTGCACCTTGAGGCCGCGCGACTTGAGCAGCCGGCCGAGCGAGGCGGCTGTGATGCCCTTGCCGAGCGAGGAGACGACGCCGCCCGTGACGAAGACGTACTTGGCGCTCATGCAGGACCTCCATCGGGGCCGGACGAGCGCGTGACCGTGAGGCAACTCACGGAATTCCACCCTATCAGCGCGCCCGCCCCCTCACCGAAATCGATCCTACGGGGCGGTCAGGACGTTACAGAGTTGCTGCCGTCTGGATCAGGTCGTAGAGCCGATTCGCGGCGACGAGTGCAAGCCGCTCGTCGTACCGGGCGGAGCTCTCGACCGTGACGACGACCTCGGTTCGGTCTTCGGAGACCGCCCGCAGCTCGATCTCCACCGACTTCTGGGTGGCCGCGCGGTCGCGTCCGACCGGCACGCGCCGGATGAGCTGCCAGGCCCACCGCTCGTACGGCTCGATGCCGGTGATCACGAGCGTGGCCGCACGCGGCGGCCCGCTCGGGCGGCCGATCCTCGGAAAGCGCACGGGACCGAGGCCGGGCGGATCCCCGATCACCTGCACGTTCCAGCGGGCCCCGGGAGCGAATCCGCGGCGGTCCGGGTCGACGCTCAGGATCCCGGGCCACCAGTCCGAGAGGTGGTACGGCTCGGCCAGGAAGCCCCACACCTCGGCGCGGGAGGCCAGGAGCTCGCGGCGCGCAGCGGTCATTTCTGGACGGCCGCGAGGAAGTCGGCACCGCCGAGCATGCGCTCGAGCTCCTCGCGCCGCTCGTCCGGCCCGAGCACCTCGATCCGCGTGTGGGTCGGGTCGCCGGCGACCTTCTCGACGCGGAAATGCCGGTCGGCGAGGGTCGCGATCTGCGGGAGATGGGTGATGGTCAGCACCTGGGCTCGACCTGCGAGGCGGCGGATCGTCTCGCCGACCGCGTGCGCCGTCGTGCCGCCGATACCGGCGTCGATCTCGTCGAAGACCATGGTCTCGCCGCCGCCGACAGCCGCGATCGCGAGTGCGATGCGGGACAGCTCCCCGCCGGAGGCAGTCTCGGCGACCGGGCCGAACGGGAGGCCCCCGTTCGGCCGGACGGAGAAGCTGACCTCGTCGGAGCCTGACGGCCCAGGGTCGGTATCGCGGACGTCAATGTCGAACTCGCCCTCGCCGAGGCCGACGCCGACAAGCTCGGTCGAGACGGCCTCGGCGAAGCGAGGCGCGGCGAAGCGGCGGGTCGCGGAGAGCTCCGCATGGATCCGGTCGACCTCGGCCTGAGCCGCGGCAAGCGAGTCCGCCGCGGCTCGGACCGGATCGTGACCGTCCTCCAGGGCGTCGAGAGCGGCGCGGGCCTCGCCGGCGCGTTCGAGCAGATCGTCGTAGCTCGCCGCGTGGTAACGACGCTTCAACGTGGCGATCCGGTCGAGCGCCGTCTCGACCTCCTCGAGCCGTCCCGGGTCGGCCTCCAGGGAGTCGAGGAACCCTCGGAGCTGTGTCGCGACATCGCGAAGCGCGAGCTCTACGGTTCGGAGTGCCTCGCCGGCCGCGCCGAGCTCCGGTGCGAGCCGTTCGAGAGGCGCGATCGCACGCTCGGCGGCCGCGACGAGGTCCGTTCCGGCGTCGCGCTCGTCGTCGGTCAGCGCCGCGAGCGCGGTGTCGGCGCCGAGCGCGAGCTCGCTGACGTTCCGTAGGCGCTCGCGCTCTGTCCGGAGGTCGTCCTCCTCGGTTGCCCCGAGCCCTTCGGTGTCCGCGGCGAGGACGCGCAGCTCCTCGAGGCGGGCCTCCGCGGCGGCCGAGTCGCGGGTGAGGTCGTCGTGGGCGCGACGCGCGGCGGTGAGGTCGCGCCAGGAGCGCCTGGCTGCACGGGCGATGTCAGCCGTGCCGGCGAACGCGTCGAGCACGGCAAGCTGGTACCCCGGGCGCGCGAGCCGCCGCTGCTCGAACTGCCCGCTCATCGCAAGCAGCGCCTCGACCACCCCGGCCACATCCTCGCGGGCGGCGCTCCGACCCCAGGCGTAGGCGCGGGTGCGGCCGTCGGCGAAGATCCGCCGGGCGACGACGAGTGCCTCCTCGCCTTCGGGTCGAAGCTCCGCGAGTACGCCGAGCACCTCGTCGTCCGGCAGGTCGAACTCCGCCTCGACGAAGGCCTCCTCGGCCGCCGCACCGATCAGCCCCGCCTCGCCTCGCCCCCCGAGCAGGAGGCCGATCGCGTTCGAGAAGATCGTCTTCCCGGCGCCCGTCTCGCCGGTGATCGCGTTCAGGCCCGGATCGAGCTCGAGCTCGGCCTCCCGGATCAGCACGAGGTTCTCGATCCGAAGACGCCGCAGCATTCCGCAATCGTACGACGAGGACGGGACTGCAGCGACCGTCTCTTCGAGCCGGGCCGGGTTTGGCCGTTCAGCCCAGGGACGCCCGTCACTTCGGGTCGAGTCCTCCCGAGCCACTGCCGCAGAAGAACGTGTCCCGGGCAGCGAGGCGAGCCCCCACCCATTCGGGCGGGGACGAAACCCCTCCGCCCTCGAGATCGATCGTAGGCCTCGAGAGCGGCGCAAGTGTGACGAGAGTGCAACGTTTCGTCCACAGGGCTCGGGGAATCGTCGCAATGTGCGGCCCGAACGTCGGAGAACGCGGCCGGATTCGGTGCTCCCAACGAACCCGACCGTGGCGCCGCGCGGCCGGACGGGAGGCGGCTCAGCCGACGCCGAAGACCTGCGCGTACCGCCCGAAGAACGTCTGCTCGGGGAGCGAGGCGAGCAGCGTCCGGCTTCCGGCGAACCGGATTGTGACGGCCGCATCCCGCGGCAGCGTCCCGACCGGATGTCCGTCTGCGAGCACGACGATCTCGACGTCGGGTGAGCGGTTCACGACCTCGAGCTCGAAGTCCGGCGCGACGACGAGCGGCCGCGTGTGGAGCGTGTGGGGAGCCACGAGCGTCACGACGGCCGCATCGAGGCCCCAGACGAGCACAGGTCCTCCGTTCGAGAGGTTGTACGCGGTCGAGCCGAGCGGGGTCGCACAGATCAGGCCGTCGCACGCCTGCACGCCGAGCTCCTCGCCTCCGATCGCATACCCGATCTCGACGATCCGCCCCGGCGAGCTCCCGACCACGACCGCGTCGTTGATCGCGACGTGCCGTTCGTCGCCGAGCTCGAGCTCGAGCGTCGGCACCGACTGGACGGCGTACTCGCCGGCGAACACGCGCTCGAGGCCCCGTTCGAGCTCGTCGCCCGGGATCGCGGCGAGGAACCCGACGCGACCGAAGTTCGCCCCGATCACCGGCACGCCTGTATCGAGGAAACGCGTCAGCGCGCGCAGCATCGTTCCGTCGCCGCCGAGGACGACGGCGATGTCCGGCACCGCGCCGTTCTCCTCGAACAGCAGTTCGACGCCGCTCGCTTCGGCGACGCCGCGCAGCCGGCGGATCGGTACCTCGACGTTCCTCGTCACACCGTGCATGACGACCGCCGCCCGCTCAACCCGTGGCATCGTCGATCCAGGCCTCTAGCTCCGCCGGAAGCACGGGGCGCTCGGAATGAACGAGGTGCACGATGAACTCATGGTTTCCCTTGGGGCCGGGCAGCCCCGAGTCTACGATCCCCCCGAGCCGCGCCTCCCAACCGACGGTCGCCGACGCGACCTCGCGGAGGACGCGGCGGTGCACCTCGGGATCGCGGACGACGCCCTTCCGGGCCTCGGCCGGGCCGGCCTCGAACTGGGGCTTGACGAGCACGAGCGCCTGCCAACCCGTCCGTGCGAGCGAGAGCGCCGGCGGCAGCGCGACGCGAAGCGAGATGAAGGACACGTCGCACACGACGAGCTGCGGCGCGAACGGCAGCTCCGTGAGCGTTCGTGCGTTCGTGCGCTCGAAGACGATCACGCGCGGGTCGTTCCGCACCCGCGGGTGCAGCTGCCCGTGCCCGACGTCGAGCGCGATCACCCGCGCCGCGCCTCGCTGCAGGAGCACGTCGGTGAAGCCGCCCGTCGAGGCTCCGAGATCGAGGCAGTCGAGCCCGGCGGGATCGACGCCGAACGCGTCGAGACCGTTCGCGAGCTTGATCCCGGCGCGCGAGACGTACGGCGGCGGCCGCTCGACCTCGAGCGGAGCCGCCTCGTCGACCTGCTCGCCCGGCTTCGCGTGCCCGCGAACGAGCCCCGCCATCACGAGCGCCTGGGCCTGGGCACGGCTCTCGGCGAGCCCGCGCTCGACGAGAAGGACGTCCAGCCGCTTCCTCGTCACGACGTCCGGGCGGCAAGGCCCGAGACGATCTCGGCGAGAACGGACGTGTCCGCGGGGATCTGGGCGAGCTTCGCGTCGGCCCGCTCGGCGGCGCCGTCGGCGACCTGTCGGGCGGCCACGGCACCGAACTCGAGCACGTATCCGTCGCCGTCGATGATGTCGTCGACGACCTGGAAGAGCAGGCCGAGCTCGGCCGCGAACGACCGCCAGGGAGCGTGCTCGGCCGCGGGAACGCCGGCCGCCCAGACGCCGCACATGATCGAGGCCGAGAAGAGCGCACCGGTCTTCAGCCTGTGCAGCTCGGCGAGGTCGTGGCCGCCCTCGAGGTCCTGTTGCTGGCCGCCGATCATCGCGAGCGTCGCATCGATCAGCTCCCGCGTCACGTCCGGTCCGCACTCGAGCGCGAGCCGGAACGCCTCGACGACGAGCGCGTCGCCCGCGAGGATCGCCGTCGCCTCTCCGAACGCCGCCCAGACGCTCGGCCGACCGCGGCGCTCCTCGTCGTCGTCGAGCGCCGGAAGGTCGTCGTGCACGAGCGAGAACGAGTGCACGAGCTCGACCGCCGCCGCGGCGGGCATCACGGCGTCGACGTTGCCGCCCGCTGCCTCCCCGGCCGCGAGGCACAGCACCGGCCGGACACGCTTCCCGCCGAGCGAGTGGCGGATCGGCTCGTGGAGCGAGCCGAGTGCGGGCGTCCAGGCGAGGCCTCCCAGATACTCCTCGACCGCCTCCCGCAGCTCCTCAGGCCCCTGCGGCATCGGCCTCCGCCGCCTGATGAGCCCGCTGCAGCTCGGACTCGATCTCCTTCGCGATCGCGACCAGCTCCTGCAGCACCTCGATCGCCTGCTCTCCTTCGGCCGCCGTCAGCCTCTCCCGCGCCGCGTCGAGCCGGTCGAGCAGCTCCTCCGCGTGCTCCAGGGCCTCGTTTGCCGTGCTCATTCCCTCACCGCCTCCTCCCGCTGGATCCTCCCCAGAATGCCGTTGACGAGTCTCGCGCCCTCGTCGGACGCGTACCGCTTCGTGAAGCCGACCGCCTCGTCGATCGCGACCTCGTGTGGGACGTCGCCGCGGTCGAGCTCCTGGATCGCGACGCGGAGCGCGCTCCGCTCGACGACACCGAGCCGGTCGGCGGTCCAGCCCTCCGCGGCCGCCGTGATCCGCGCGTCGAGGTCCGTCGCGTGAGCGGCGGTCTCGCTCGCGAGCTCCCGCGCCCACGGATCGATCTCCCCGCCGTACTGCGAGCCGATCTCCGAGGCCGAGAGATCCCACTGGTACACGAGGAAGAGCGCCTGCCGCCGCGCTTGCCGCCGCGAAATCATTCGAGCTCCCGGACGGCGATGTCCACGCGCGCCTCGAACCCGCACATCGACTCGAGCGCCGAGGCCACCTCGCTCTGGGCGCGTTCGGCGAGCTCGCGCAGAGGCTCGCCGCGCCGGGCTGCAACGGAGAGGCGGACCTCGTGCGCCTCGAGATCGATCGTTCGTCTCCGCCGGACGCGGATTCCGTCCACGGTCTCGGCCGCGCGCGAGGCGATCGCGACCAGAACTCTCTCGGGCACGCTGACCGTTCCGTTCTCGCCCGGCAGCATGAGGCTCTCCTCGGGCAGAACCGGGCTCATACGGCGGCCGCCGTCAGGAGCGCCAGGGTCGAGGTCGAATACACGCCGCTCCTGAACTCGTCGCTCGCGAGGATCTCGAGGGCGAGCTCGCGGGTGGTCGGGACGCCTTCGACGACGAGCTCGCGAAGGGCACGCTCGGCCCGTGCGATCGTCGCCGGCCGGTCGACGTCCCAGACGACGAGCTTCGCGATCAGCGAGTCGTAGTAGGGGGAGACGATCGTTCCGTCCTCGACGAACGTGTCGACGCGGACGCCGGGGCCGAGCGGCGGACGGAACCGGGTGATCACCCCGGGGGCGGGCATGAAGTCCCTCGTTGGATCCTCGGCGTTGAGCCTGATCTCGATCGCGTGGCCGCGGCGCGGTGCGCGACCAGTGACGGAGAGGCGCTCCCCGGCGGCGACCTCGATCTGCATGCGAACGATGTCGAGGCCGGTGCAGAGCTCGGTGACCGGATGCTCGACCTGGAGCCGCGCGTTAAGCTCGATGAACGAGAACCGGTCGTCCGGGCCGAGCAGGAACTCGAACGTGCCCGCGTTGACGTACCCGACCGACGCGCTCGCACGTTCGGCGGCCGCCTCCATCTCCTCGCGGAGCTCGGCCGAGAGCGCAGGCGAAGGCGTCTCCTCGATGAGCTTCTGGTGGCGCCGCTGGATCGAGCACTCGCGCTCGCCGAGCGTGAGGACGTTGCCGTAGGAGTCGCAGATCACCTGAACTTCGATGTGGCGGGCCGGGACGAGTACCTTCTCGACGTAGAGCGTGCCGTCCCCGAATGCCGCTGCGGCCTCGGCGGAGGCCGCGTCGAATGCGTCCTCGAGCTCTTCCGGCTCGTCCACGAGGCGCATCCCGCGCCCGCCCCCGCCCGACGACGCCTTCAGCATCACCGGGAAGCCGAGCTCGGCGGCAGCCGCGCGCGCCTCCTCGAGTGTCGTCGCGCCTTCGGTCCCCGGAACCGTGGGGACGTCCGCGGCGCGCATCGCGGAGCGCGCGGCGATCTTGTCGCCCATCTTCTCCATCACGCCCGCGGGAGGGCCGACGAACACGAGGTCGTTGGCGACGCACGCCTCGACGAACGCCGGATTCTCGGAGAGGAAGCCGTAGCCCGGATGCACGGCCTCGCAGCCGGTCGTGACGGCGGCGGCGACGATCGACGGGATGTTCAGGTAGCTCTCCGCCGCGGCCGGCGGCCCGACCCTGACCGCGTCGTCGGCGAGCCGGACGTGTGTCGCGTCCTTGTCTGCGGTCGAGTAGACGGCGACCGCCTCCGCCCCGAGCTCATGCAGCGCGCGGATCACGCGGACGGCGATCTCGCCGCGGTTTGCAACGAGGACGCGCCTGAACATCAGATCCCGGCGGGACGGCCGTTCAGGGGCTCGAGCTCGAACAGGAGCTGGCCGTACTCGACCGGCTCTGCGTCCGATACGTGGATCCGGCGGACGACCGCCTCCATCTCGGCCTTCACCTCGTTCATCAGCTTCATGGCCTCGAGGATGCAGAGGATTTGGCCCGGGGAGACAGGGTCGCCTTCCTCGACGAAGGGCGGAGTGCCGGGACCGGAGGCACGGTAGAACGTGCCGACCATCGGGCTCTCGACCGCCACGTAGCCGCCGGCTACGCGGGCCGGCTCGGCGCGCTGAGGCTCGTCGGGAAGCTCGTGCCGGGCGGCGGCGGGCTCCGGGCCTGATCTGCGGACCGTGATCCGCACGCCGTCCTCCTCGACGGTGATCTCCCCGAGCCCCGAGTCCTCGAGGATGTCGACGAGCGAGCGGATCTTCTCGTCGCGCTCGCCCGCGGCGACCTCGCCGGGCGTTTCCTCGCCGCGGGCGCGACGGCGAATCGACTGCAGGAGCGGCTCCGCCTCGTCGCCGAAGAGCGCGAGGAGCAGCAGCTCCTCCTCGCTCGAGGCGAGACCCTGGGCCCTCGTCCGGAGGGCGTCGATGTCGACCGGATCGGGCGGCAACTCCTGGTCGAGCGGCTCGACCGCGCGCCGGAGCGCGACGTCGATCGGGCCAGGCGTATGACCGAAGCGACCGAGGACGAGGTCGCGGACCTCGTCGATGATCGTCGCGTACCGGTTCGAGGCGAGGACGTTCACGAGGGCCTGCGAGCCGACGATCTGGCCGATGGGCGCAGCGAGAGGCGGCGAGCCGACCTCGGTGCGGACGCGTTCGACCTCGTCGAGCACCTCGTCCAGGCGGTCGGGGTGGCCGGTATGCCGGAGCTGCGCGTCGATCACGGAGACGAGCCCCGGCGGGAGCTTGCGGCGCGCGGCGCGGACCGAGACGCGCGGGAGGAGCGGACTGATCGGCATGTCCCCGATGTGCTCGTCGACGAGGTCGGCGGCTTCCCAGATCCGCTCGACGTCGACGCCGGTGTCGTGCCCGATCCCCGCGAGCGCCTGGGCGAGCGACTCGGCGGAGACGCGGTGGGTCGCGAGTGCCACGGGGTACACGGCGCAGCCGATCACGTCGACGCCTGCCCGCGCGGCTTCGAGGCCGAGTGCGAGCCCGTTCCGGCCCGCGCCCTGGCAGTAGAGGCCGACGGGAAGGCCGGAAAGCTCCCGGAGCTCGGCGACGAGCTCGCCGGCGCGGTGCGGCTGGAGCAGGCCCGCGGGGTCGTCGAGCACGATGCGCGCCGCGCCGATCTCGGGCAGCTGCTTCGCGGCCTCGACGAGCGATTCGTGGCGGCTCGATCCGTAGAGAAGCCCGGCATCGAACTCGCGGCCGGCGGCCGTCACGGCCTCCGCGGCAACCCGGAGATTGGATGCGTCGTTTAGCGGGTCGTGGAGCCGGAAGACATCGATGCCGCTCGCAGCGGCGCTCGCGACGAACCCGCGCACGAGATCGTCTCCGACCGGTCGCGACCCGACGAGGAACGCGCCGCGCACCGCGAGTATCAGCGGCGTCCTCGTTCGCGCCTTGATCGCCCGGATGCGCTCCCAGGGGCTCTCGACGCCCCTGCGGACAGCCGCGTCGAACGCCCCGCCGCCCGAGATCTCGAGGTAGGCGTACCCGGCCGTGTCGAGGAGCTCGGCAAGCCGAAGAAGCTCTCCGGTCGGCATGGAGCCCGTGAGGGGCTCCTGCGAGAGCACGCGAATGGAGGTGTCGACGAGCCTCGGCACAACGGGGACCTTATCGCGGGGCTGCGCCGGGGCTCAGTCGTTCGCGCGGGAGATGTAGCGCTTGTCCGCCGGGGAGACCTTGATCTTGTCGCCCACGTTCACGAACAACGGAACCTGGACGACACCGCCCGTCTCGAGCGTCGCGGCCTTCGTCACGTTGGAGACTGTGTCGCCCTTCACCCCGGGCTCGGTGTCTGCGACCTCGAGGATCACGGACGACGGCATCTCGACGCCGGAGGGGCGCTCGCCGACGAACATCACCTGGACGGAGGACGACGGGAGCATGAACGGAAGTGCGTCCTCGACCGCCGTCCGCGGGAGCGAGAGCTGCTCGTAGGTCGACTCGTCCATGAAGACGACTTCGTCGCCAGCGTCGTAGAGGTACTGCATGCTCTTTGTCTCGGTCCGCACGCGCTCGAACTTCTCCCCTGCCCGGAACGTGCGGTCGACGACGGCACCCGAGTCGTAGGCCTTGAGCTTCGTGCGCACGAACGCGCCGCCCTTGCCGGGCTTCACGTGCTGGAACTCGACGATCCGCCACGTCTGGCCGTCGAACCCGATGTGCATCCCGTTCTTGAACTGGTTGGTTGAGACGACCTCGGCCATCGGCGCGCCAGTTTAGCGAGGCATGCCGTTCAGCCGGTCAGGCGGCGGCGATCAGATCCTTGGGAAACGACGTGAGCAGCTCGATCCCGCTCTCGCGGACGACGGCGAGGTCCTCGATCCGAACGCCGCCGAGGCCGGGCACGTAGATCCCGGGCTCGATCGTGATCACGTGACCGGGCTCGAGGGTGTCGGTCGACTCGGATGCGAGGCGCGGAGCCTCGTGGACGAGCATGCCGACGCCGTGACCGAGACCGTGCCCGAAGTTGTCGGCGTACCCCGCCTGTTCGATCACGTCGCGGGCGAGCCGATCGGCCTCGACGCCGGACATTCCCGGCTCGATCCCGTCGACTGCGGCAAGCTGGGCCTCGAGGCAGACGTCGTAGAGCTCTCGAAGCTTCTGCGGAAGCTCGCCGGTCTCGAGCGTTCGCGTGCAGTCCGAGCAGTAGCCGTCGAGGCTGCCGCCCCAATCGACCGTGACGAGTGAGCGCGGCACGACGATGTCGTGCCCCGGCTCGCCGTGGGGCTTCGATCCGTTCGTGCCGCTGACGACGGCCGTCTCGAAGGCGAGGTGGTCGATGCCGTGGGCGTGCAGGAGCTCGCGGAGGCGCCAGGCCAGCTCGCGTTCGCTCCGCCCGATCCAGGTCTCGGCGGTCAGGGCTTCGAAGGCCCGCTCGGCCGCGACCGAGGTGCGGCGGACGCGCTCGATCTCGTCCTCGTCCTTGACCGCACGGAGCGCCTCGACCTTGCCTGTCACCGGATGGAGCTCGAGCCCGGCTGCGCCGAGGATCTGGGCCTGCGAGTACGGAAGGACGTCGGCTTCGAAGGCGAGCGTCCCCTCGAGACGGCCCGCGAGGTCGACCATCAGCGAACGCTTCGCGAGGAGCGCCTCGACGTCGGGAACGGCTTCCGCGACCTCGATGTAGCGGAAGTCGGTGTAGAGCCTCGTCGGCCCGTCCGGATCGACGACCAGCGCCGCATTCGAGCTGTCGAGCCCCGTCAGGTAGCGGACGTTGACGAGGCTCGTGACGAGCAGCCGCTCGTCGAGCGACGCGCGGAGCCTGTCGAGCCGGGACACGGCCTTTCCGCTCATGCCTCGTCGGGCCAAAGTCCGGGGACAGTCACCGTCACAAAAGCGTCACAGAACCGCCCGGCGAACCTAAAAGCCCTGCTCACGGGCGTGTCTTTTCGGACGCGTCCGGGGACAGTCACCGTGACGGAAGCGTCACGAATCGTCCACAGCCCGTTCATGCCTTGGCCGATTCGGCCAGGAACTCGAGCGCCTCGCGGTAGCCCTCCGGGCCCTTCCCGATCACGCGGTGGGCGGCGAGGTCGGCGATCACGGAGTGCCGTCGCCACGCCTCCCGCTCGTGGATGTTCGACAGGTGCACCTCGACGATCGGCATCTCGAGGATGTCGAGGGCATCGTGGATCGCGTAGCTGTAGTGCGACCATGCCCCGGGGTTCACGACCAGGCCGTCGACGTCGCCGAACGCGTCGTGGATCCAACCGACGTACTCGCCCTCGCTGTTCGTCTGCCGGCACCGGGCCGTCATCGACAGGTCGTGTGCCCATGCGTAGATCTGCGTCTCGAGCTCGTTCAACGAGAGACCCCCGTACACGGTGGGATCACGCCGCGCGAGCATGTCGAGGTTGACGCCGTTCAGGACCTGAACCTGCATCCGACGGAATCTACGCGATCAAGCGTTCGAGCTCGCGGCGCACTTCGTCGGCGGGGCGAGCCTCGACGTAAGGCCCGTTCTCGCCGAGCAGCACCA